>JAJYSO010000047.1 GCA_021793535.1 Bacteroidota bacterium
CTCCCCAAGTAATGATAGCATATGGGGAAACAAGTTGATAAGATACTTTGTGTAGTCCATCCTCACATAGGGCTAGTCCCCTACCTGCCCATAAACTAAAAAATTTGTGGGTTTTTACCCTCCATCCTATAAATAAGCCGATTCTACTCTTGTATGGCTAGCTTCCTTTTAGGTAAAAAAGAAAGAGGCACCCACATGTACACACATCCGCACCTCTTTCCTATTGCTTAATTTGGGAGCGATACTATTTTTCTTCTTGCCCTAACCAGTTATAACTTTCATCTATAGGTTGCCCATCTGGTGGTGTCAAGTATTTTTCTTTTTTGAACTCTTGTGGATTTTCATGATAGCGCTTGAGCATATCCTGAACAAGCAAATTCAAGCCATCCTTCCCTTGATTTAACGAAGTGATCTCCTGAATAGCTTCTAAAACATTCAGTTTGGCCTCTGTCGAGAGGTTTTCTTGTGTTAAACCAAGTAACTTTGCAAGATACATGGTAGCTGTTACCCTTCTAATTTGCCCCTTATAGCTGTCGTCATTCAAATCCTTTGCTTTCCATAGAGTTTGCGTTGTCTTTTGCAATACATCATCCAAGGAAGGAAGGTCGGACTGAAACACATGCTGATTAGCCAACCTAGACACACGCTCAGGGTTCAATAACAAACTAAAGGTAAGTTGAGCAGAAGCTTCCGCTGGCCCAAGTGGATCAAAGCTCATCCCGGTATGCCGTTTAAAGGTTTCTGCAGGATCAGGATTATAACGGTAGGCTCTCGGAGGAATCAGCTCGAGTACATGCTCTGGAAGCGCTAAAAAGTCAGGGTCTAAAGTTTGCAACAATTCATCCAATGCTCGGTTTTGTTCTTTGGCCGGAACAAGGGTATAAACCGGTAATTTATCACCTTTCACCCCAAAGCGATAATAAGCGCCACCCAATGATTTTGCAACGGCTTCGGTCATAAATCGATGATACATATAGGTAGGGACCAAAACTTCTTCCAGATTAGCAAAAGGAGTACCTTTTGGAATGCGTTTTGCATCAAAATTACTCAAGGCTATTTTGCGTACTTCCAATACGTGTTGGAACTCATCGTGATCATTGGAACCATTATCCCAAAGATGAGTTTTGGGGTGAACCGATCCCAAGGGTCGAGCGTCTTTATCTGTTAGAAACTCAAAACCATTGTCAACAGCTGTATCGACAATTTTATCCAATTCGGCTTTTTCATCTACCCCATTTGAGAATTCCCTATAGCCCCAGTTAATCGCAATCTTATCAAACTCTCCAATTCCTTTAGCATAAGCATCGGACAAGTCCAACTTTCCATTGTCAATATTCACTTTGGGCGCCGGATAATCCATAACAGAGGCACGGTCGTGTATACTGGCAATAAAATTATGAGCTAGCCCTAAAGTATGCCCTAATTCATGCGCAGAAAGCTGGTTGATTCGACTAAGAGCCATCTCTTTGAGTTTGGCAGAACCTTCACCTGAATCAAAATCGCCTATTAACCCTTGAGCAATCAAGTAGTCTTGTCGCACCCGGCGAGAATCCAAGGTCACTTCTCCTTTTAAAATTTCACCTGTTCGAGGATCTACAATACTCGATCCGTAAGACCAACCTCTGGTACTACGATGTACCCATTGGACCACATTGTAGCGTATATCACTCGGATCCGCATCAGCAGGAAGAACCTTTACTTGAAAGGCATTTTTAAAACCTGCCGCCTCAAAAGCTTCATTCCACCATTTTGCCCCTTCCATCAATGCATTCTTAATAAGCTCTGGAGCACCGTTATCGATATAATATACAATGGGCTTTACCGGCTCACTAAGCGCTTGCTCCGGGTGTTTTTTTATCAACCGATGACGATTGATTAATTTTGTGGTCATGGGTTGGTCTATTGCTGCTGAGTAGTCATCATACTCTACCCCAAAATAACCGATTCTCGGATCAAACTCTCGTACTTGATAGCCATCATCGGGAAGTTCCACGAAAGAAAAATGCTGATGTAATGTAACGTATTGTGGCGTGGGGACTACTTTATAAAGCGATGGTCCAGGATTATTACCCACCAACGTTATTATAGACTCAAATTCCGTGTTCTTAGGAAAGGATTTGGTATTCTCAAAATAAAGACCTGAACGTGTTTTATCAAAGGTAAAATCACCCTGTCTCGCTCGTTTCACAGCTTGAGCAGCTCCCTCATCCCTTATCAAAAAGGGGGTCAAATCAATCAGATATTTACCGTTTTTAACCGCAAGAATATCAAATCCAAACAAGGCAGAAGAAGCAAAGGACTCCTCTACAGCCAGTTTTTCAAGAGCATTGTCACTAGAGGCCCTATAGGCCAGGTTTTTTTGAAGTAGTAAAAGCTTATTTCCAGCTTTCTTAAACTTGACCACTTTACCTGAGTTTCCCAGTCGTCCTCTATCCAACCCCACATCATTTGCCCCCACTCCTCTGGAGAAAACGGAATAGTATAAAAATTCTTGATCAATCTTGTCAACCTCCAATAAGATCTTTCCTTCCTCTTGATTTTCATAATAGGTAAAGAAGCCTTCTACTTTTTTGGTGTTTTTCAATTGGGCGTCAAAGTCTTTATTTTGAGAATAAACAGCAGTTATTCCCAAAAAAAAGAGAAAGACGCTCTGTAAAATAGTTTTACGAGCTGTTTTCATAAGTGTTATAATTTTGAAGTTTAAAGATAGATAAATTTCTTAACGTAAACGAAATATTATCTTAATTCCCCGGAAGAAAGGAGTGTTATTTCCTAATTAAATTGTCTTATACTTGAATAACAAACGGCAAACGTTTTCTTTCCTTTTTAAAAGGATATAACCATGAAGAGCTTGTGGCAATAAGGAGAAAAGGCTCAGATTATAGGAGGGCAGATATCGTGTACGACTGAAATTCAATCTTTTTTAAGCCTCGCATAATTCATTGCTTAGATAGTCTGATCAACTCCTCTTCTAAGTTATAATCACCTAAGCTGAGGCTATTGTTTACAATTTCTCCAGAGGGTTTGACAAAAACCAATTTATTGAGATAATTTCGATAAAAAGGTCTTTCCTCAGGAGGGCAAATCAATTGGAATTCAGTACGTAAATTATATCCAAATTCCTTAAGTGATTGCTCCCATTGTTCAATATGGTCACTGTCAATATTCACCCCTACAAAATTTATATATGGCAAACGTTCTTGCAGTTGCGCAATGATCTGGTGTTGACGTTGATGATGAGAACTGTAAAATAGAGACCAATAGAAAAAGACTGTAGGTTTGGTTAAAACGGTTTCAATCTCTACGTTATCTCCCCTATAAGGAGCCAATAACAAATGACTGACATTCCCTATAAATTGTCGTTTCTGTACTTCCGAGAGAAGAACAATATCCTGAAGTTCAGTCGAGTTATAATTTTCTACGTTTTTCAAAAAATACACTATGGAATTCACTTCATCTTCCGCCCTAGATTGGACAATTAAACGCGCTCCATATCGGGTCAAGAATAAAGACCTCAAGCTCTTAAGTGTAAATAAGGAATCAGAAATAGTCAATCTTCGCCTTAAATTATCTTTCGAATTCAGATCAAAGCAATTCCCCGGCTTGTTCTCGGAAAAACAGTCTTCTATAGTGATGTTCCGTAGATAATCATCTAAAAAATACTGGTAGGTGTAATAAGTTTGTAGTACTTCGTGGTTTAAATTCACTGTTTTGCGATACGCCAGAAAATCCGATGGTAAACTCTCTTTCACTGGAGGGCGAAATCGGGTAATGATAAAGAGATAGCGCTCAAACAAATCGTACCGTCCAAAATCGATCAAAGTTTGGGCAATATCATAAAATTCATTCGACACTTTTCCTTCATCCGATAAATTTTGAAGCCTCGCCTGTTGATTTTCTGAAATGGAATCCGCTTTGGCTTTAAACGTGGAGGCGTCCAAAGCTGAGTATTGTAGCAGCTTTTTTCCGTTTTCACGATTCTCGTTAAAAAGTGCCATTAAAAAATTATTCTTTGCTGCACCTGCCCCCGAATACATTAACGAATTGTCAAAATCCTTGGTATTTAAACGAAATTGTAGACTATCGCCCGGTTCAACATAAAACATTTGTGTTTCGTAATGCGTGTTGTAATTGTGCCTAAAGGTGTAAAAACCAGGTCTGGATTTATCAAAATAATAAAAAAATTGATTGTTACCATCCAGCGGAACCGAATCGACCACAACATTATTTTTTAAAATGGTAATATAGTCTGTTTGCGGGTTGACAATCTCTCCCATCACCGAAGCCGAAAAAAGATCTCTTGCTTCGTTGCAAGCCTGAAAACTCAGGGCAACACTCACCATACAAATCAAGGAAAATCTTATTCGTCTCATATTTTTTACCCTAAAACAAGTGCTAATGTTTTTTCTATAGGCCATCTTCTTGCGTGGTGTCCAAAGATAATTGTCATAATAACAATATATTGTTAATCACACGTTAAAAAGCACCTCTCCATGCGATGATCACTGCGCGTATATTTGAAGATTTTCGAGAGTATACGAATTTTATAAAAAGTCCTTGGATCCAATATAATTATCTATTTTTGCACAAAATTTATTCGGTATGTTATCAGTTTCAAACCTTTCTGTACAATTTGGGAAACGCGTATTATTCGACGATGTGAACATTTCCTTCACAGCAGATAATTGCTATGGGATTATAGGGGCAAATGGTGCCGGCAAATCTACCTTTCTCAAGATATTAGCCGGAGAACAAGAACCCACTTCAGGACAGGTTATCTTAGAAGCTGGAAAACGAATGTCCGTACTCGAACAAAACCATAATTTATACGACGAGTATCCCGTTTTAGAAACCGTTTTAAGAGGAAATAAACCTCTTTTTGAAATCAAATTGGAAATCGATGCACTGTATGCAGATTACTCTGATAAAAATGCCGAACGCATTGGAGAATTGCAAACTACTTTTGAAGAAATGGACGGGTGGAATGCAGACAGTGATGCTGCTGCCCTACTCTCCAATCTAGGTATCAAAGAGAGTTTCCATCACGAGCTCATGAAAAATCTAGACGGAAAACAAAAGGTACGTGTGCTACTGGCTCAAGCACTGTTTGGAAACCCCGATGTACTGATTATGGATGAGCCGACTAATGACTTGGATTATGATACCATCTCTTGGCTAGAGAATTTTTTGGCAAACTACAAAAATACAGTTATTGTCGTCTCGCATGACCGGCACTTTTTGGATTCGGTCTGTACACACATTTCTGACATCGATTTTGGAAAAATCACTCATTATAGTGGAAACTATACCTTTTGGTATGAATCCTCACAACTGGCCGCCCGTCAACGAGCACAACAAAACAAAAAAGCAGAAGAAAAAAAGCAAGAGCTCGAAGCATTCATTCGTCGTTTTAGCGCCAACGTAGCCAAATCAAAACAAGCTACTTCACGAAAAAAGATGATTGAAAAATTAAATATTAATGACATTCGTCCTTCCAGCAGACGCTATCCTGCCATCATATTTCAGCAGGAAAGGGAAGCCGGAGACCAAATCCTAAATATTGAAAATCTATCGGCAAGCCTTGATGGAGAAATACTGTTCACTAAACTTAATCTCAATCTCAAAAAGGATGACAAAGTAGTGGTCTACTCCAGAGATTCCAGAGCGACCACAGCATTTTATCAGATCATCAATGGAGAGATAGAACCTGACGAAGGAAAGTATGAATGGGGAGTAACCACTTCACAATCCTACCTCCCGGTGGACAATGCTGCTTATTTTGAGGAAAAAGATTTAAATTTGGTAGATTGGTTGAGACAATACGCCAAAACACAGGAAGAACGTGAGGAAGTATACATTCGAGGGTTCCTAGGAAAAATGCTATTTAGCGGCGAAGAGGCGCTAAAATCCTCTGAAGTACTCTCAGGAGGGGAAAAAGTAAGATGCATGATCAGTCGCATGATGTTTCAACGTGCTAATGTATTAATGCTAGATGACCCTACCAACCATCTGGACTTGGAGTCTATCACCGCTTTCAACAATGCCTTAAAGAATTTTAAAGGAGCAATTTTACTGACTTCACATGATCATGAATTTGTACAGAGTTTGGCCAACCGCGTGGTGGAGTTAACACCAAACGGTGTGATTGACCGCTATCTTACCTTTGAGGAATATATGGAAGATCCAAAAATCAAAGTACTTCGGGAAGAGTTATATTCCACCAACTCTTAACCTTTAGCTTTATCCGAATCAATTTTTCGAAGAATCGTTTTGTCTTTTGAAGACAACTGAAGCTATTCGCTTTGTTTGTTTTCCATTGATAGACTCTTCCATTATCAACTGTTGGGCTCTGGGCTCTTCAAAAACGGCCCGTAAATTCTTGACTTCTCCACAGGGAATATTTCTCCTTTGCATCTCAGCAAGCAGTTCTTTTGCGGTAAAGTCCCGAACACGTGGTTTTAAATTTTGGTATAAATCTTCCCTGTTTTCAACACGAGATTGAACAGTTTGATAGGCCGGATTTTGCAACAACGCCGATAGGCCTAAAAAAGCACATAACTTTTCAAAGTGGACATTACTGCCAACGGCAAAAGTGAGTGTCTTATGATCCGCAGTCATAAACAATTCTCCATAAGGAGCAATATTAGGATGTAGAGAGCCTATCCGTTGGGGAATGAAACCGGTCATTAAAAAATTAGAGGCTTGGTTCACCAAAGAACTCACAGCAGCATCATAGAGAGATACAGTTATAGTAGAGCCTTTATAATCCTGGCTTTTAGACTGTCTTAAAAGTTCGATCAACAGCCCTTCTTTTAAGTGGTGAGCAGCCAATACGTCAATCAAGGCAACCGGCATTTTAACCGGACCGCTTTCAGGAGTACCGTTCATCGACATAAATCCAGTTTCTGCTTGTAAAATAAGATCATAAGCCACACGATCACTATCTGCTCCAAAACCGTTAATTTTACCTATAATCAATTTTGGATTGGTCTCATGTAATTGGTCATCAGAAAGGTTTAGCTTTTCCTGCAACCCTTTTTTGAAATTCATCAATACAAGATCTGTCTCCTTAAGAATATGTTTTAATTGCACGAGCCCACTCTCCTTTTGGTAATCTATTTTCAAATACTTCTTTCCATAATTAATGCTGGAAAAATATGCTGATAATTCGTCATCTTTTTGCTCTTGCGGCAATTTCCATGATCGGGTAATATCCGGATGATTGGGGTTTTCTATTTTGAGAACTTGAGCTCCTAACTCTGCAAAAAAACTGCCTACAGAAGGTCCAGCCAGTACTGAAGAAAGATCAACGATCTTTAAGTCTCTAAAAAGCTTATCTGTTTTCATCTATTGAAGTTGTCCTATATATTATTTTTTTAACCATCTTTCTATTTCATCCTTAAAATCTCGATAAGAAAGTATCCCACTATACCGCCATACAGGCTTTCCGGATTGCAATAACATGTACGTGGGAACAGACTTGATTCTGAAGTTTTGGACAATAGACGCATGCTGATCGACATCCAGCCGCAAAACGTGTAACTGCATCTTAAAAAAGATTTCTATTTGTTCAAGTATAGGCTCCATGGTTTGACAGGGTCCACACCAGGTGGCATAAAAGTCAATCAACACCCAGTTTTTACGCTGTACCTGTTCCCTTATTATTTCCATTCTATGCAGTTTTCAAATGACAAAGTTAAAGGGATACCTTTTCCTTTTACCATTTTATACGAAATATCTTAGAGCATCCCAAAAAGATTAGTTCCAACATGGAATTATTGTGTATTTTTGAAGTTTTCACAAGAAAATATTATGGCAGACGATAAAAAAATTATTTTTTCTATGTCAGGGGTATCCAAGTTGTATTCCGGATCCCAAACCCCTGTAATCAAAAATATTTACCTGAGCTTCTTCTATGGAGCAAAAATCGGTATTCTGGGGTTAAATGGCTCAGGAAAATCTACTTTATTGCGAATTATTGCAGGAATAGACAAAGACTATAACGGAGAGATTGCCTTTTCAGGAAATTATTCCATTGGTTATTTGGAACAAGACCCCAAACTCGATGACGAAAAAACAGTGATTGAAGTAGTCAAAGAAGGTGTAAAAGAAACCATTGCCATTTTGGATGAATACAATATGATCAATAATCAGTTTGCATTACCAGAGGTTTATGAGGATCCGGATAAAATGCAAAAACTAATGGATCGTCAAGCTGTATTACAAGATAAAATCGATGCTTCTAACGCCTGGGAAATTGACTCTAAATTAGAGTTGGCCATGGATGCTTTACGCACTCCTGATAGTGACAAGAAAATCAGTGTTCTCTCTGGCGGGGAAAGAAGAAGAGTCGCATTGTGTCGTCTTTTATTACAGGAACCCGACATTCTCTTGCTCGACGAGCCGACCAACCACTTGGACGCCGAATCTGTACATTGGTTGGAACACCATTTACACAGCTATAAAGGCACTGTTATTTCAGTCACACACGATCGCTACTTCCTGGATAACGTGGCGGGTTGGATACTTGAACTGGACCGGGGTGAAGGCATTCCCTGGAAGGGGAATTACTCTTCTTGGCTCGAGCAAAAATCCAACCGATTAGCACAAGAAGAAAAACAGGCCAGTAAACGTCAAAAGACCTTAGAAAGAGAACTAGAATGGGCCAGGATGAATCCAAAGGGACGGCATACCAAACAAAAGGCCCGGTTGAACAATTATGACAAGTTATTAAATCAAGACCAAAAACAACTCAGTCAAAAATTGGAAATTTATATCCCCAACGGGCCACGTTTGGGCACCAATGTTATTGAG
>JAJYSO010000048.1 GCA_021793535.1 Bacteroidota bacterium
GCATAAAGACGGCTGCAAATATATAATTTATTTACAGCCAGACAAACTCACTTAAGGATTATTTAAAAATATTTTTGTTCTTGATAGATAATCGATATATTGCCGCAAGCAAAATGGATTACTAAGAAAATTACTATGGTTAAATATCATCTAGAATTTCCTATTCAGGCATCACCTTCTTTGTTGTATCAATATATATCAACTCCATCGGGAATGAGTGAATGGTTTGCTGATAATGTAAACTCTAGGGGGAAAAAGTTTGTCTTTATTTGGGGCGAAAGTGAAGAGGAAGCAGAATTGGTTACCAAGAAAAACGATGAACGCATAAAATTTAGGTGGAAAGACGCTGAAGACCCTAGTTCCTTTTTCGAGATGCGTATACAGGTTGATGACATCACGAAGGATGTCTCTTTACTGATCACAGATTTTGCCGATGGGGAGGATGAGGTAGAGGAGGGGAAAATGCTATGGCAGAACATGATCGATGATTTAAAATCAGTATTGGGCTCCTCCTAGGAAAGGAGGAATCAATAAATGACCTTGATGCTATACGACCTCGTGATTATTCGCAGGTCGTTTTTTAATTGTGGCTGGGGTTCTTTGGAGAATTAGCCCAAATCATGTATTCTCCTCCGAAATTGATTAATTTGTTTTTCCAGGTAGAGGCGTCATTTTCTTTGAAAATATCCCATTTGTTGCGGCAAACAATCCATGATTTTAAAGCGATCTCATCTTCTAATTGTTGAGGATGCCATCCGGAATAACCCAGAAAAAATTTGATCTTTTCAGGTGGGACTTCTCCCTTTTTTAACTTCTCTTTTAAGCGATCGAAATCCCCTCCCCAAAACACACCATTAGAGATTTCAAGGCTGCTTGGTAAAAGATCTGGTATGGTATGTAAGAAGTAGAGATTTTGGGTCTCGACGGGGCCCCCACTGTAAATGTCGAAATCCAATTTGATTCCGGGGATGAGATCAGAGAGTTGGAGGTCTATTTTTTTATTCAACACAAACCCTACAGTTCCCGTGACGACATCGTGCTCGGCGATGTATACAACGGATCTTCCAAAAGAAGCGTCACCGGTAAGTGCGATTTCTGCAACTAATAAATGGCCTTTTTGTGGTTGTAATAATTCCAAGGTCTCGTCGGTTTCTGAATAAATATACGATTTATCTTGAAATATGAGATTTTAAAACAAAAAAACCTTCCTATTTTGTGATAGAAAGGTTTCGAGCTTTTACAGATCAAAATTCTTTTAGTTAACAGCTTTTTGAAGACTAGAACCGGCTTTGAATTTTACAACGTTTTTAGCAGCAATTTTGATGGTTTTCCCGGTTTGAGGATTTCTTCCTTCACGAGCAGAACGACGGGATACTGACCAAGACCCAAATCCTACAAGAGAAATGCGATCACCTTTTTTTAAAGAACCTTCTACGTTTTCTAGAAAAGATTCTAGGGCTTTTTTTGCAGCTGCCTTAGAGATTCCTGCATCCTCAGCCATTGCATCTACTAAATTTGTTTTGTTCATAATGATGAATTTTAATTAGTTTAGGTTAAACATTAATTTGAATACGTACACAAATTTATAGGCTTTTCTATACTATACAAGGGTTTGCAGCCTAAATACTGAAAATTGTTAATAACTTCGTTAAAATGTTGATAACATATTGCTTTTTGTTGGATTATCAAGGGCTTACACGGTAAATGTCAATACATATACGCATTTTCGTTGAGTCGGAGCCCATTCAATAACTGCTCAACGGGCATTCTTTTTTTTCCCGGAAGTTGCATTTCTTGAACGAGAATAAACCCTTTGGGAACAGCTACTTTGAATCTACCATTAGCGATCGTTATTTTTCCATTCTCCAACTGGTGTACTGCCTCTTCAGTTTCAACTTTGAAAATTTTACAACGCAACACTTGTGTTCCGTTTTTCAAATGGGTCCAAGCTATTGGATAGGGGTATAGGCCGCGAACGAAGTTATATATGGTTTCTGGGGATTGTCTCCAATCTATTTTTGTATTAGAAGAATCGAGTTTAGGGGCACTTTTTAAAATTTGTGTAGACTCTTGTTTTTTGGGCTGTATTTTTTGGGTTGTGATCATTTGTAAAGTTTGATCGACAAGAAGAGCTCCTTGTTCCATTAACTTGTCGTGTAATGTTCCCGCATTGTCCTTTTGGGTAATCTCTACCTGGTTTTGAGTAATAATCGCTCCAGTATCGATATTCTCGTCTAAAAAGAAAGTCGTTACTCCTGTTTGAGCTTCTCCATTGATTAGCGCCCAATTGATGGGAGCAGCACCTCGATAGTTAGGAAGAAGAGAGGCATGTAAGTTAAAGGTCCCCAAAGTAGGGAGATCCCATACTGATTTTGGGAGCATTCGAAAAGCGACCACTACACCAATATCCGGAGTCAGCTGTTTTAGTTCTCGGACAAAGGCTTCTGCTTTTAAATTTGTAGGTTGTAAGATTCTTAAATTTTTGAGCTTTGCATACTTTTTAACAGCAGATTCTTGTATTTTTTGTCCTCTGCCGGCTGGTCTATCAGGTGCAGTAACCACTCCGACAATTTGGTATTTTTTTTCTATTAGGTGTTGTAGAATGTGTACAGCGAACTCAGGAGTTCCCATGAAAACTATGCGGGGATTCTTCATTGATCGGGATAGGTTTTAAGAATTAATTTTTACAAAAATACGCAACGGATCTTATCTAATAGCTATTTGAGCAAGTGATCTATCCTTCTCTATGCAGGATGATTATTTAGTTGGAGTAATCCTATTTCTAAGACAGAAGGAGCAATGTCCGCATTTTTTTGTTTTGGTCTCGCCAAAGTAGGAGAGCAGTTGGATGGTTTTACACTGTGTATTATGTTCGACATATTGTAACATGGCTTCGACCTTTTGAACTTTATTTTGACGATAAGCTTTGAGGTAAAAAAGAAGCGGATTGAGGGTATACTGATCCTCTCGGGGAACTAAAAATCGTATACTTGTATCTTGATTAGCAATATTTAATTCGATAATTTCTTGTTCTTTCAGTTTTTTTAATTGGGAAAGAATCTGTTCTTCGTGGAGTCCTGTTTGGGTTTTTAGTTGGAATAAATTTACGCTGGTTTTGGTTCCAAATACTCCGCCTTGCCTTCGTAATAAACCATGGATAAGAGGTTTATAAAATTGATTTTTTTCCAAAAATGAACGTAGAACAGGAGGGGAAACTCTAAGGCGTAATTCGATACGTTGTCGATGCTGGTTGATAAGGCGAAGGACGCCAAGCTGGTCTAATAACTGTAGTGTGTGGAACGTCAATTGATGGTTTAACCCATAAGAACGGCAGAATTTGGAAAAATTGAAGTTGTATTCATCTTCCATTCCTTCCCCGTAGGCTATGGAAAAATAGGCGTTGATTTTTTTATAAACATGGCGAATGGATTCGGGAGAAGGAATAGTTGTTAAATATTGACTTTTTAAGGAGACCAAGTCTTTGTCGTTGTACAAGAGAAGAGCTTTGGCCTTTTGTTCATCTCTCCCGGCTCTCCCGATTTCTTGATAGTAGCTTTCCATACTATCGGGAAGCTGATAATGAAGTACATTTCTCACGTTAGCCTTGTCAATTCCCATTCCGAATGCTGTGGTGGCTATAATGATATCGATTTTTTCATTCTTCCAGTCGTGCAATAATTGTTTCTTTTTTTCGAGTTGCATACCTCCATGAAATGCGGCTGTTTGTAAACGATGAGCACTGAGATATTGCGCCAATTCGACAGCTAGTTTTCGGCTTCTGACATACACGATGCTAGCGCCCTTGTTGCGCTGTAAAAAAGTCAGAAGATCGTTGTTTTTATGCTTTGATTGGTGGACGAGTAAGCATATGTTTTTCCGCTCGAAACTTTGTTGAACCAGCTCGGCTTTGTTCATGCTCAAGTTGGTTTGGATGTCCGTTAAAACTTGTTTGGTGGCAGTAGCGGTCAAAGCTATAATCGCAGCATGAGGTTTTAATTCCCGTAAAAAAGCTAATTTTCTATAAGCGGGTCGAAAATCATGACCCCACTCCGAAATACAATGCGCTTCATCAATGGCGATGAGATTGATATTCATCTGTTGAAGTCGCTCTTGAACAAGCTGGTTTTGAAGCCGTTCAGGAGAGAGGTATAGAAACTTATAGGGGCCATAAGAGCAATTGTCCAATTGGGTTTGCAACTCCCTATAAGATAGGGTGCCCTCTAACAGCATAGCTTTGATTCCTTTTGAATTTAAAGATTCTACTTGATCATGCATTAGGGAAATCAGGGGAGAGATGACTAGGCATATTCCTTCCAAGAACAGGGCTGGGATTTGAAAGCAAATTGATTTGCCTCCCCCTGTTGGTAAAAGGGCAATTACATCTTTATGATTTAAGATATGGGATATTGCGGTTTTTTGAGCCGGTCTAAATTGCTCAAAACCCCAGTATTTTTTTAAAAGAGAAGAGGGTGTCATTGGTCAAAGATGCTCAAAAATAAATTCTTTTCGATTTTTGAGATTGGTTTTTGGGACTTCAATCAATGAATATCCCAGATTTATATATGTTTTTCGAATGTAAGTGTCTATTATTTTAGCCTCGGATAAGGATTCATATCTTTCATTATCGGAGATATAGATTTCATCCCAGATGGGAAAGTAAAAGAGGAGGTCATATCTATAGGTTTGTTGAGCTTTTTTAAAGGTGTCCGGAATGTCTTCTGATTTGTATTCCATATAGGCGGATACTTCCGGGATTCCTCGGTCGTAAAAGCAGAATTCAGTTTGTATTTCCTCTGCTTTTTTAAACTGTTCGATCCTTCCTTCTAACAACTTTTGACTGAACAGCAGCGGATCTTTCAAAAAGAGTTGTGTGATCCCTTGTTGCTTTGCAGCTAAGGTAACTTGCCTTGAAACCTCTTCAAAACAACAATACCCTTCCTTTTTTAGCGCTTTAAGGACAGAAGTTTTGCCCGTTCCCGGCCCACCGGCAAAAATGATTTTTTTTGTTTTCAAAATATTTCGTAGTTTGTCCGAGCAATTTAATAAAATGTACAAATAAGTCTATATTTGTATGCTAAAAGAATTTTTATTGAGGTATGGATAAAAAGCGAAATCCTGAAGAGTTTTATCAAAGCTTAAAAGCTCAACTGGAAGACGGTTTCGTTTGGCCACATCTTTATTTGTACAAATTCATTATTCCGGCATCGGATGAACAGATTGCTGAAATTGAGAATATCTTTGATAATGAGCAGGCAAAGATATCCTTAAAAGAATCTTCCAAGGGAAAATACGTAAGTGTAAGTATACGGGTGATGATGCAGTCTCCCGATCATGTAATTGAAAAATATAGAGAAATAGGCCGTCGTATACCAGAAGTAATTTCACTATAAGTTAAAGAAAGGTAATTGTTTATTAGAGATTCCTTTCCCATTTCTACGATTAAATTTTATATTTGCCATTCTTTCCAGAAGAAAAACAGAACACTAATATCGATTAAATTTTCATTTTGACAACTATCTTAGAATATAATTCAGATCGTCCTAAGCTTATTATTCCTGAATATGGACGACATATCCAAAAAATGGTCGAAGTAGCCATCGCTGTTAAAGACGATAAGAAGCGGAACGAAATGGCTCAAGCCATTGTTGATGTAATGGGCAATATTTCTCCCCACTCCAAAGATCTTCCTGATGTACAACACAAATTATGGGATCAGCTTTTTATGATCAGTGATTACAGACTTAAAGTTGATGCTCCGTTCCCTATCCCCACTGAAGAAGAGGCACAGAGCAGGCCAGAGCCCTTAGCCTATCCCGAGAATAATCCCAAGTATAGGTTTTATGGAAATAACATCAAGAGAATGATTGATGAGGTTAAGAATTGGGAGAGTGGTCCTAAGAAAGAGGCATTGATTTTATCAATAGCCAATCATATGAAAAAATGCTATTTGAATTGGAACTTAGATACAGTGGATGACCGGGTTATTTTTGACCATTTGTTTGAGCTTAGCGGAGGCAATATTAATCTGAACAAGAAGGATGAAGACTTGAGTAAAGCGGCTGATTTGCTTGGAAGTGCTCCTAAAAAGAGGAATACAAATAAGTCGAGAAAGAGAAGGAGTCGAGGAAAAAGCCATCGAAGACATTAGCACGAGCTCTTTGCCGACGAAGAAAGCCTAAATGTTCTGCTTTCTAAAAAAATACTTCTTACAGTTCTTTATAAACCATTTATAATGGCAATATTTCAAATTGAAGGGGGGCATGAATTGAGCGGCGAAATAATTCCGCAAGGAGCCAAAAATGAGGCTCTCCAAGTCTTATGTGCAGTTTTGTTGACATCGGAGGTAGTGACCATTCACAATATTCCCAATATCAGAGATGTCAATAAGTTGATTCAAATCTTAGAAAGAGCAGGGGTTTCCGTCCAGAATTTGGGAGCAGGAAGCTTTTCTTTTCAAAGCAGTAATTTAAATTTTGATTATCTAAAAAGTCAGGAATTCGTAGAAGACGGTGGGAGTTTAAGGGGCTCCATTATGATGGTCGGTCCTTTGTTGAGCCGCTATAGAAAAGGAATTGTCCCCCGGCCTGGAGGAGACAAAATCGGAAGGAGACGACTGGATACCCATTTTAAGGGTTTTATTGATTTAGGAGCACAATTTGAATTTGATAAGGGGATTGGGCATTATTGTTTTAAAGCGCCCAATGGCCTGAAGGGGAGCTATATGTTATTGGAAGAAGCTTCGGTTACCGGCACGGCTAACCTTATCATGGCTGCAGTTTTAGCAGAAGGTACGACAACTATTTACAATGCTGCTTGTGAGCCCTATATTCAACAGCTTTGCCAGATGTTATCGGCTATGGGAGCTAAGATTGTGGGGGTAGGATCAAACCTCTTAAAGATACATGGCGTAGACCGGCTACAGGGTTGCGAGCACCGCATTTGGCCCGATATGATAGAAATAGGCTCCTGGATTGGTTTGGCCGCGATGACAAGGAGTGAGATTACTATTAAAGATGCCGGCTGGGAAAGGTTAGGAGTCATTCCAAGTGCCTTTAGAAAAATGGGCATTGCCGTTGAACGTGTTGGGGACGATATTTTTATTCCAGCACATAGAGAGGGGTATGAGATTCAAGATTTTATTGATGGTTCTATTATGACCATTAGTGATGCCCCGTGGCCGGGACTGACCCCGGATCTGATTAGTATTCTTTTGGTTGTGGCCACACAAGCTCGTGGAAGTGTTTTGATTCATCAAAAAATGTTTGAGAGTAGGTTATTTTTTGTCGACAAGTTAATCGATATGGGCGCCAAAATAATTTTGTGTGATCCGCACCGTGCTACTGTAATTGGTCAAGACTTTAAGTCCCCCTTGCACGCCACTACGATGACGAGCCCTGATATACGTGCTGGAGTTTCCCTATTGATTGCAGCGTTATCGGCAAAAGGAACCTCTACGATTCACAATATAGAACAAATTGATAGGGGATATGAATACATAGATGTTCGTCTTCAAAAATTAGGAGCCAAAATCAAAAGGCTTTAAATTATTTTCAAAAGTCCAATTTTGAGGATTCTTGGCAAGTATTTGGACCCCTTTACTTGACCATACTTAACGTTTTTAAGGATAATAAGAGATTGAAAAAGAGGATGCTTTCTTGGCCCATCTTTCTTGTAGCAGAAGTTGAATAGTTTATACAAAAAATGGAGTGAAAACCCATTGGTCACAATGTGTGGATGAGCGGTTCACAACCCAAGGGAATGTCTTAATAGGTTTACCCTTAGACGGTAAAGAGTAATTGAAGAACTTTTAAATTTTGAGATAATGTCTAAACATGATAGGATTTCGCGTAAAACCTTTATGCAGAGTTCTGCTTTAGCCTTTGCAGGGCTTTCTACGCATTTGGGATGGTCTTCCACTGGTTCTTGGGTGGAGCGGAATCGAAAAAATTATAAAATAAAAAATGCCTTGTTAGAAACAGGGTTTGAAAGAGATGATAACGGAGAGGTTGTGCGAACCCTAACGGATTTGTTTACGGTTGAAATTAGGGAAGGGAAGATGGTGAAAATCGAAAAAAATAACCCTCATCTTTCTGATGCCATAAATGCCATGGGCTATTTGATGCTTCCTTCTTTTAAGGACATGCATATTCACATTGACAAGACCTTTTACGGCGGAGGCTGGAAGGCTACTGAAAAACGTAAGGATGGCGTTAAAGGAATGATTGCCTTAGAACAGAAAATTCTTCCTGATCTTCTTGAAGATTCGACCTATAAGGCAGAGCAATGTATAGCGCTGTTGCATACTAAAGGAACCAGTCATATTCGTAACCAAACCAATATTGAGCCTACTTCTGGTCTGAGGTCACTGGAAAATTACTTGAAGGCATTGGATCATAAAAAGGGCACTTTTTCCTCTGAGATTGTGCTTTTTCCACAGCATGGAGTTTTCTATACCCCAACTGCTCCTTTATTAAAAGAGGCAGCTCAATATGATCAGGTAGATTTTATCGGTGGTGTTGACCCGTATTATATAGATGGTTCGATTGAGAAAACGATTGATTATACTGTACAATTGGCATTGGACAATCATAAGGGAATAGACATTCATACACACCGAACGGATAAACATGCCTTGAAATTGGTGGAATATATTATTGATAAGGTGAATGAAAACCCTGAACTAAAGGGAAAAACCTATTTGAGCCATTGCTTTATTTTAGGCGCATTAGAAGAT
>JAJYSO010000049.1 GCA_021793535.1 Bacteroidota bacterium
CATCGCTTCGGTATAGTGAAAGCCCGGGTCGATGAATTTTTTGAAGTAAGGGTAAGTATCATAAATGGTATGGTACTCCCCGGTTACTGCTCCACTAAACCTTAAATCGGTAGAGGGGATTCCGATGCCGTGGATAAAGGCGGTATAATCGGATCCTGTTCCCAAAGGATACAAAGTGAGCCGATCCACTTTTTTCCCCCTGTTTAAAGAGAGTTCATCCAGCTTTCGCTGTCCCAAAGAAGTTTGGGTTTCGGGATCGGGGACACCAAAGGCAATTTGCGCAATGAACTTTTCAACTGTTGGAGAGCCACTTCCTGAAAAAGTACCCCTTTGGTTCATATCGGTATTGATGTACATCACTCCCTTTTCCTTCAATTCCTCTTGGTGATCTTCTACCCATTCTGTAGACCCCAATAGCATCGGCTCTTCAGCATCCCATACCGTAAATTTTATGGTGCGCTTAGGGTGCCAACCTTCTTTTTGAAGTTGAGCAATGGCTTTGGCTTCCGAGAGAAGTGCAGTTAAGCCTCCAATGGGGTCCCGGGCGCCATTAACCCAAGCATCGTGGTGGTTTCCTCTTAAAATCCATTGATCGGGATATGCAGAACCTTTGAGCGTTGCGATAATGTCGTGAACCGGAGTTAAATCCCAATTAAAAACTAACTTAAGGTGAACTTTAGAGGCTCCCGGGCCGACGTGATAGGTGATGGGCAAGCCGCCTCTCCAAGAGGGTGGGGCCACTGGACCTTCAAGGTGCTCCAATAAAGGTTTTGCATCGTGATAGGAGATGGGCAATACCGGTATTTTTTTAAGGGCCTCCGCCTCGCTTCTCTTCAAGCGCTTGGCGTCTTTAGTGGCGGCATAACCCGGCGTGAGGGGATCGCCGGGATAGAGAGGGGCATTGACTACGCTGCCTCTTTGTACGGCATAGGGATTTTTATAAGGTCCTTCGGGGTAGGTTTTTCCTTGGACGTAGCCTTCATCTTCAGGATCGGAATAAATCAGAGCTCCTATGGCCCCATGTTCATAGGCCAACTTGGGTTTGACTCCTCTCCACGTCTTCCCATACCGGGCAATGACAATTTTTCCTTTTACAGAGATTCCCATTCCTTCAAGTCTTTGGTAATCTTCTAAACTTCCATAATTGACGTAGACCAGTTCTGCGGTCACATCGCCGTCCGCTGAAAAGGCATTGTAGGGAGGAAGTTGTCCTTCCTGAGCAGTATAGGGATCTTCCTCGGGAAAAGCTTTTTCTTCCAATACGGCTTTGTATTGTACAGGAACCTGCATTTCTAAGATCCGTTCCTTGGGTGTGGGAAACAACGGGTAATATGTTTTAATTTCGGTTTGGTATCCCCAGCTCTTAAAGAGTGAATCAATAAAATGCGTGTTTTCTTCTCCATAGGGAGACCCGGCATGGTGGGGTTTAGCAGACAGTCGTTTCATCCAGGCATCGATTTCATCTTTATCGATCAATTGGTCAAATTGCTTTTCAACCTTTAGTTGTTGTGCACTGTTAGCTAAGGAAGCGAATCCGATGAGCCGGTCTTCGTTTTGTTGGCCCCACAAGAGCGCAGTAAAAGAAAGAACGAGTGAAAAGAGGTATAGTTTTTTGGGAATGCGCATAGTATTAGGGTTTAGATTTGAAGAACGAGTGCTCTTCTTTCTCGTAAAATTAACAAATCTTTGTCAAAAAATAGGAGAAGTAAGATTGGAATTTAAAAGACTTTTTGAGTTTTTATACTCATTTCGAGGCGGAAAGAAAGTCTTGGGAGGAAGTATAAAAATAGAAAAGAGGATTGCAGACATTTTTTACTTGTTGCAATCCTCTTTTCCCATCAATCGACCCACCTAAAACCCTAATCACTATTTGAGATGGAGCGATTTGGATGTTTAAGAAGCTTTATTTTTTGTTTTTTTCGTTGAGCTTTTGTTTAAGGTTTTCCACTTCTTTTTCTGCCTTTTGCTTTTCTTTTGTTGCTCTTTCAAGAGCCTTGTCGTCTTGTTCTTGTATGGCTTTTTGTATTTTCTCTTCGGCATCTTTCACACGATCGTTCGCTTTTTTTAGAGCTGCTTTGGTGTCCCCGACCAAGCGATTGGCTTTTTCTTCGGCCATGTCCATCGCACTTCCTTTTCGTTCAGAAGCCTTTTGGTCGCGTGGTGTGTCTTGATTGTCCAATGTTCCGGTTCTGGCACTTTCTACCTCTTGCTTGTGCTGCTTGTCATTTTTGCAGGAGCTCAAACTCACAGGGAATATAAAGGCAATAATCATAAGTATTAAAATTGATTTTTTCATAATGGAAATATTAAGGTTATACATTTTTTTATGATGTGGTCGCGGAAACCTTAGTCGATGGTCCCTCTTTTTTTGTTGATCGTCGTTCTCTTTTATAAGATAAAGATAAAAAGAAGGCGGCGACTATTTTAATGGTATTCCACTGAATGTTAATGCTATTGATAATAATTGCAGTGGGGATCGGGGAGTTTTGGACAAATGCGAAAAAGAAGGGCTATGCTGAGGTTTCTTGGATGATAAAGAATCCCTCATTACCCTGTTGTTGGTATAAAGGCATAAAAAGATAAGCATCCCAGCGGCTGTATATAGGCTTTCCATTTTGAGAGGCTAAATGCTCATCTTTTTCTATTTTTTGAAAATTTTGATACCCGGGTTTCATTTTAAAATGGTCTGCCGGAGTAATGTGGTGGCAGTATAGAATCTCGAATATTTTACGCGAGGTCCTTTTCTTTTCGATGTTATGGACGGCCTTGGGGAAGTGCTCCAAATCTTCGAAAGGTAAACCACAGACCTGATGCAAAGCCAGCCAGATCATTCCCTCCAGGTTTTCTATGGAGGCTTTGCTTTGGTGTTGTCCGGCTTCACATACAAAACCGGTCATCCCCATCCGGGTTTCATAAGCATCCAAACCGCCTTGGATTAAATCTGAAAATCCGCGAACAATATGAAGTGGAAACTGCTGTGCCCAAGAGAGGTTTTCATTTTGGTCTTGTGCCGATAGATAGGGTGCACTTTCGGAGGAGGTCGTGTGACAGTCTATAAAATAATGTCGGGGATAGCGGGCAGTTAAGTTTTGTTGCAGTATGCGCAAGATGTGAAACATTTCTTTTTTCTCGGAGGAATCAGCTTTTTGTGTGGCCAGATTCGCCAGCGTCCAAATCCGGTTCAAATCTTCGTCTATATAACGCACTCCTTTTTTTAACCCTTGTCGATTTCCGCTGAGCCCAATAATTTTTCCATGAAGCATAGGGGCGTCCTTATACAGATTTTTAAAGATCCTTTCTAAGGCGTAAATACCGGCCGGTTCATTGCCGTGTACCCCAGCAGTAACTACGAGTAAAGGGCCCTCTCTGTGACGGTCATATTGACCAATGATTCGGGGGATATTTTGCATGACTTTGGAATAAAAACAATTAGAATCTATTTTAAAAAAGTGGTGGAGCAATTTTTACTCCATGGTGGCCAAAATCCTGTTGGATAACTGGTTATTGGATTCTTTTTTGTACTGTAACTTCCGCTCAATGGCGGCAATGATCGTGTCTGCAAAATCAGTCATCCCGGTGACTTTGCCGTGATCAATTCCGCCTGGACTCAATATATTAAGTTCCAACAGCTTATCTTGGACGATGTCCAGCCCGACAAAAAACAATCCATCGCGAACGAGTTTGGGAGCAATAAGGGAAACAATGTGTTCAATGGCCGGGGTGATGCTTCCTTTTTTTGGGATTGCCCCCAAAGAGAGGTTATTTCTAAATTCGGTTTTGTCCATGCTGGTGCGGTGGATGATTGCCTGTTCTCCATTTTCCTCTAGAATTTTACCATTCATGAGGATTACCCGAATATCTCCCTCTTTACTTTCGGGGATATATTCTTGGGCAATTACATACCCTTTGGTCTGTATGGTTTGTATAATTTGATTGAGGTTGCTTTTCCTTTTACCGATTTTATATACATTTTTACCTCCGCTGCCCTCCAGGGGCTTCAGCACCATTTTATAGTTATTTTCTTCCCAGAACTTTAGGATTTCCTCTCGATTTCGGGTAATCAGGCTATTGGGTTTGATCGCCGCAGGAAGCTCTTCAAAATAAAGCTTGTCGATAAAGGCATGACTCAGCCCAAAGGCATCGTTCAAGACCAAAACGCCGCTTTCTTGGATCATGCGCCCAAAGGCAACTCCACTGTGTTGTGCCCAGCATCGCTCATTGGGTTCCTCGGTGGGGTTGTTTCGTAAAAATACGATATCCATACGTTTGCTTGGAACCACTTCATAGGCTGTGCTTTTGTGTTGAACTTGCTCCCAAAAATCCTGTATAGCAGTTGCTTTGAGGTTGTCGGGGATTTTTTTACAGCGCAAACTGATTCCGGTAGTCTGATTAAAGATAAACCCACAAACTCCCATGACATATACTTGATGACCGCGTTGGTGAGCTTTCTTGATCAAAAGGACAGAAGTCTGACAAGTTTCAAGAGGGATGGAATTAAGCACAAAACATATTTTCATAAGGCACAGGTTTTAGATTGATCAATGATAGGACTGCATTAAAGGCTGTCCATGGTGGCCATTTGGGAGAGCGGAAGGCCATTTTTAAGGGCATTCAACCGCTTTTTAAAGCTTTCGCCTTCAATATATTTAGGCTTAATTAGTGCGGGCTTTAGAATCTCTCGCTCCGTTAAATCTTTGATTAAATGAATGTGTTCTAGGGAGAACTTTCCACTTAATAAAAATTCGATATTTCCGTTTTCTCTAATGTATTCCAGAAGCTTTACCAGTCCTTTTAAATACACGGTGTCTTTTAAAAAGCCACCGCCTTGGAAGATGCGCGAAGTGATATTAAAGGCAGCCTCTTTGGAAAACGAATAGGAGTGGTATAGCAGATCGAAGATGTCTTTGAAGTGAGCTCCTTTTAATAATGCCTCGCCCGCAATTACGCGTCCAGCAATGATGCGTAAACGGTTTCCTGTGAGTCCGCCGATCAAATATTCGGCCAATACGGCCAGTCCTTCTTGTAGCGAATCATAGCCGGCCAATCCTTGTGATAGTTGTGATAAGGGTTGTTGGCTCCCGTTGTAAAAAGTAAGGATGTGGGTGCCCACCTCGTGTTGGATAAGGGCTGCTGCCTCTTTTCTGGTAAAAATGTAATCACTGGGAATATAAAGCTCTCCTTGGGAAACCATAATTACATTCACATCGTTACGAATGTGTATTTTACTTTTAAAATCGGAAGATTGGTGGTGAAAGTAGCTGAACTCTTGCTCTGCTAGACGCGCAAAACTTTGTGCATCCATTTGTTTTGGAGGAAGGTCTTTTTCTTCGGGGATATTTTCAAGAACAGATTGCGCTTGTTTTAGGATCTTTGGGCTGACATTTTTATAGAGCCGTAAACTGTTGTAGAAGAACTGCTTTGAATCACGGTCTTTAAGCATGGATAACTCCAAATCGATTTCTTCTCTTTTCTCTTCGAAAAGAAAAGAGAGAACAGGGTCGTCAATTTGCTCGATATGCAGATTATAGAGCCTTCTTTTTAAGAGATCCGGATCAATGGGAAGTAATCGGTAGTGAAAAGCACTTACTTTGTTAAAACTAGTTTTGAAAAACTCTTCTCGCACATATTGTATGTTCACCGGAGCCACGAGCAGTAAAAATTGGTAGGAATTCTCAATTTCAGTAAGCATTTTGTCGATTTTAAAGAGGTCGTCATCAATTTTCCTCTTTCCTAAAGCCATATAGCTTTTTAGATCTGACGAAGTTTGTACGCGAATAAACTCCAGCACAGCCTTATGTAAAGCTTCTGAGAATTGATCCCTGAACCTTTTGAAATAAAGAGGATAACTCTCGCCTTCTTTATTGCGGTAGACCGGCGGGATCTCCAATCCGATAAAGGTGCCCCCGAAACTCTTTATTTTTTCGATACTGAAGAATTGCTTATTGGAGGGATTTCCCCGGTCTTTGGTATGGATCGTTTTGGCTTCCAGCACATAATCCTCATTTTTAGGGGTTTCTATTTTCTGTAGTTCATTGCACAATACTTGTAAAGAGACCGAAAGCTTATGGGTGGGGCCACGGATGATAAAGGATTTGCTCTGAGCGGGACCGGAATACAACTCCACGATGATATAAGATCCAAAGCGCTCGCTCATTGCCTGGGTGATGAGGTTGACGATTTTATGAAAGTAATAAAAATGACTTTTGCCAATAATGAGGTAGGAGGCATTGGTTCGTGCTAATCGGATGGTCTGTGCATCATCCGGCACATTGCGGTAAATAATTAAAAAAGGAATGTTGTGTTCAAAACAAAGATAACCACCGTACTTCAGTTTGCGAATAGATCGCTTTTTGGTATGAAGGTTACCAATCAGGTTTCTTATTTCGGCTTTTTCTTTTTCCATGTTTTGCTTGTATGCTTCTACCGAATAAAAATAAGAGGGGCTTTTATTCTTTATTAATCTTATAAATAGAAATCTTAACTTTTTGAAAGCTGTAAACGATAGGTGAAAAACGAGAGCCTCTAAATCGGTTTTAGCGCCTATAAACGATAGCCATTGGATCGGCTTTCTCCCTTGGGTCGAGTGATAATTAAGGTAAAGAAGAGCTTCTTTAAACGGCCTTTGAGATAAGGCGGCATAGAGCCAAGAGGGGTTAAACCAAACACCTGCTTTTATATTCAGAAGGGGTGCAGTTGTATTTTTGCTTAAAGATTTTAGAAAAATAGCTCCGGCTGGATAATCCTAAGTTGTAGACGATTTCGGAAATGTTATAATCTGATTTTCGAATCAGGCTCTCTGCGTGTAACAATCGCATCTCTCGGATGTACAGCGCGATGGTCATCCCGTGCATCTCTTTAAATCCTCTTTGTAAGTGGGCGATGCAAACGCCGGTTTTTCGGGATATTCCACGGACGGTATAAGATTCACCGGGATCCTTTTGAATCGCTTTGGAGAGCGCTTCGATTTTTATGATCTCCCATTTTTTTAAAGAGTATTTTTTCTGGGTCTTATTGGCTTCCTGGTATATAAGTTGTTTGATGGTGAGGTGTAGGAGCATATAGATGCGGCTGATAAGCTCCATTTCAGAGGATGTCCTTTTTTTGAGGTCACAGATTTTGTGGAGTTCGTCGATGATTTTCAGGTTCATATGAACGGAATGCAAACACTCCCTTTTTAACAGGACCTGCGAGTTTTTGTGGGAAGCATACTTCTCAATAAGTGTACTTAAAGTTTTGGCTTCGATGCAAAAGAGAATGAGGTGGTGTTGTTTGTGATCTTTTAATTTAGTTGCCAAAGAGTGAATCTTTCCGTGATAGATAAAAGCATCAAACATGGGTAAGGAGCAAGAGGTTTTAGAATTGATCGAGAAATCGATCGGTCCCCGTAAATTAAAACCAAAGAGATAACCGTTTTTTATTTTTTTGTTGTTTTGGAAGATTCTGTTTTTTATACCCTGATTCTGGAGTCTTATTACTTGAATAGTAGGGGTTATTTTTTCGAAAAACAATTTCTTCTTGAAGGCTTTCATAGGATTAGGTTTTGGTATCTATCATTGCTGAACTTCTATGATTTTAGATATTAAATATAGCTTTTAAAACGCCAAGTCTTTTGTAATTGTATAATTATTAACAATTTATGAAAATAAAAGAGGATTCTGTAATTGATTTTGTTATTTTTTGAGCGCGTTTCTTCAGTTTTAGAGCAAAAGAACACGGGGTAAGGGAATTATCTTTGAAAAGGTGACCTGCGTGATTTTAATTCTCGCAGAGCCTTGGCAAGCACAGCATGTGCTTGACCTATTTGTTAACTTTAAAAATTAGAATTATGGACAGTATGGAATGGAAAGGCCGTTGGAGTGAAATTAAAGGGAGAATAAAGCAAGCTTATGCCAATGTAACGGACGACGACCTCCGGTATCAGGAAGGAAAAGAAGAAGAGATGTTAGGACGATTAGAAAAGAGAACCGGTAAAACCAGAGGGGCATTGACCCAATGGTTGAACGCCTTATAAAATGTAAATTTTAAATACAAACCTTAGGCCCAAGTGTTTTTTACTTGGGTTTTTAAAAACTTATCAAGATGAAAAGTATATTGTATATCATAGCCGTTATTTTATTGATCAGTTGGGCCATTGGCTTCCTAGGAGGGTTTGTCACGAGTGGACTGATTCATATTGTTTTAGTTGTTGCTGTTATTTTAGCAGTGATCAACCTGCTAACGGGTTCAAGCGCTGGCAGTAGAAGACTTTAAATTTACTCTTGGTTTATATCGAAAACTAAGCTTTTGGCCATGCTTTCTTTTTCAGTTTCTTCTAGAGCCTCATCGTTTTTGCTGAGCTTATTGTGAAGGTCTTTTGATGAAGGACCACGTTGTCAGCTACTTTTTCATACCCAAAAACTATGTTTTCGGGAGTTAAGGAACAACTTTCCTTTTGAAGCAGGTACGCGAGCTTTTGTTTGGGTATTTGAAGAGGCTTCTCTTTGCTAAAAGAGAGGTTGCTTGTTCAGTTTTCAGTGAGTCTAACGCGTGATCTGGCGTAACTTCCATGTGGAGTTGGTCATGGATTGTTTGCATCAAGAGCCTCAATATGAAGAATAAAAATTTTTATCATTTTAGCCCGAATGGTATAAGGAAACTTGCCAAAAGAATTTTACTTGCTCATTAGCTAGCCGGTATAGGCATGGAAAGACTTATAATCAGCTAAGAAGGTATAGTAAAAGCCCCCGAAGCA
>JAJYSO010000050.1 GCA_021793535.1 Bacteroidota bacterium
TTTGGGATATATTTACGTCTTATTAACAAAGAAGGCACTTTTGAAGCAAGAAAAGATCCACATCTTAATTGTAAAACTATTTGACAATGAACTATCTAAGCCAGAGACTGTCGTACTGAAAAAATGGTTAGAAGATGACATCCATTTGTCATATTTTAACAAATATATAGAGTTTAATCACCTGCCCGACACAAAAGAGCAATTCAATTGCCAGCGCCCATTTGAAAAATTTAAACTCTATCTCTACCAAAAAATAGGAGAAGCAAATGGACGATTATATTTAGTCGCTCCTTATAAATAAAAATAAACATTTCGATCAATTAATAATCAGATCGATATCGCACGTTTTTAGACAAAAAAAGTAGCATTAATTGCAAGAATAAGCTTATCTTGTAGTGAAATTATGTTAGGAAAAAGCCCAAAAAAACAAAATAATTTATTCCAGCCTTGTTTATCGGATTTTATCGATAAAGGGCAAGAACTCGTTCTTTTATCCAATAAAATAGACTGGTCGTACTTTGAAAATGAGTTTGCCTCACTTTACTCAAAAAGGGGAGCTCCGGGAATGCCTATCCGGTTTATGGTCGGCTGTTTGCTGTTAAAAAGGCTGTATAATTTGGGAGATGAAACACTCGCTAAAGCTTGGATAAGCTGTCATATCAGCTCTATCATTAATGCCCTTTTGGAAAAGTACATTTTTACATCCGAAGGAAGCGGCATTTGGAAGATATGAAAAATTAAAGTTTATGTTATTTAATTACAAGTAATTAAAGGATATATTACACTTCAAAAAATAAAAAATTAATAAAAACTTAAAATAAAGTAAGGGTTTTTGAAATTATTCACGTCTTCTTAATAAAGACTAAATTTTTGAAACAACAAAAAATTGACATCCTAATCACGAAGCTTTTTAAAAGCGAGCTCACCAAAAATGAAGCTAAAGTATTGGAGAAATGGCTAATTGATGAGTCTCATTTAGCCTATTTCAACAAATTTGTTGCAATTAATCATTTATTGAATACCAAAGAAAAATTCAATTATCGTCAGTCTTTAGAGCAGATTAAAAAACAGCGCCTAAAAGCAAACAAGAAAAGAAGGCAAAATGGAGTCTTAAAATATGCTGCTATAATTATCGTACTTTTCGGGATTGGATATCTTCTATTTCAATCGAAGCAACCTATTCCGCCAATCAACAAAATTGTCAATAAAGAAGCTTCCCCCACTATAATCGACAATGCCATTACTTCTGGTAAAAGCCAAGCCGTTTTAACATTAGCCGATGGGGTTCAAGTTATATTGAATAAGGAAAAGAAATACAAGCAAGAGCATGTGAGGAGCACCGGAGAGGGTTTAGTATATGGACAGGCCTCTGCCGAAAAAAAGGAATTAAAATATAATTATTTAACCGTTCCTAGAGGTGGGCAATTCTCTATTCTGCTTTCAGACAGTACTATTGTCTGGCTCAATTCTGATTCTAAATTAAAATATCCCGTGGAGTTTATCGAAGGCCGCCCCCGACAAGTGGAACTGCTATATGGAGAAGCCTACTTTGAAGTGTCTCCCAGCGAACAACACAACGGCGACCTATTTGTTGCTATTGTAAATAATATTGAAATTAAAGCATTAGGGACAGCCTTTAATATTAAAGCCTATCAAGATGAAAATAATATATACACCACCTTGGCAGAAGGAAAAGTCGAGTTAACAACACCCGTGTCTAAGGTGACTTTAAAACCCTATCAACAAGCCACGACCCATCCCAATCATGAAAACATAACGGTTGAAACCCTCTCTTCCTTAAACGAGCTCCTATGGAGAAAAGGTGAATTTAGCTTTAGACGTAAGCCTCTGAAAGACATTATGAAAGTTTTGTCAAGATGGTATGATATGGAGGTTATCTTTAATTCTCCAGAAGTGGAAAACATTGAATTCACAGGTGTCTTAGGGAAAGAACAATCCATAGAAGAAATTATGATAATCATTCGTCGAACTAATTCCATAAATTATGAAATAAACCACAAGACCCTTACCATAGAATAAAAAAAGGA
This sequence comes from Bacteroidota bacterium, assembly GCA_021793535.1. GTDB lineage: Bacteria > Bacteroidota > Bacteroidia > Flavobacteriales > Flavobacteriaceae > JAJYSO01. The sequence continues at coordinate 2,049 of JAJYSO010000050.1, forward strand.
AGAGCTGTTGTTTTTGCGATCCAGACAGCTCTCCCCGTGTATATAACCGATTTAATAACCGATTAATTCTTGCAAAGTTATGAATTTTACACCACTGTGCAATTGCAACGTGTTTCCAAAGCAGAAATACTTAATCCTAAATCTTATGAGAATTGCCATTCTTTTGTTTTTTGGGACAACCTTTGGCTTCACACCATTAAAAAGCTTGTCTCAAGAGACAATCCTCTTCAAGTCGAACGAAACATTGACGATTGATGCCATATTTGAGCAAATAGAGGCCCAAACTTCCTATCGTTTTATTTACCCTTCAGATATGTTTAATGAATTCCCTGAAGTAAAAGTCAAAAAAGGGGAAATAAAACTGGAAGAGTTATTAAAAAACAGTTTCTCTGGAAATCCAGTCAATTTTGAAATTGGTGCCAAAAACAGTATTCTCCTCTCCAAACTTCCCACAAAGGTCACGGTACAACAAACGGAGATTACAGGTACCGTATCCGATGAAAACGGAGTTCCAGTACCTGGAGTAAACATCATTATAGAAGGAACTTCACAAGGAACTTCAACTGATTTTGATGGAAATTATACTATTAATGCCGAAAGGGGTCAAGTGTTAAAGTTTAGTGCTGTTGGTTTTGCAGATCAATCCGTCACAGTAGGAGATAGTTCAGTAGTAGATGTTATCTTGAAAGAGTCCGCTAGTGCATTGGATGAAGTAGTAGTAACAGCTTTGGGAATTAAAGCCAAGCCCCGTTCCTTGAGTAATGCCGTACAAACCGTTTCTGCCGATGATTTGGCAAATACAGGCGAAACAAATATTGTAAATTCCCTATCAGCAAAAGCGGCGGGTGTCAATGTAACAAGTTCATCAGGATCAGTAGGATCCTCCACCACAATTAGAATTAGAGGAAACACCTCCGTGAATAAAGCAAACTCACCTTTATTCGTAATTGATGGAGTACCTATAGATAATTCAAATTACGGGAACGGTAACTCGGGAGTCGACGAATCTAACCGAGCCATTGATATCAACCCAAATGACATTGAAAGTATAGATATTTTAAAAGGTGTTGCGGCACAAACTCTCTACGGATTAAGGGCGGCTAATGGCGTTGTTCTCATTTCAACAAAAAAAGGAAGAACAGGAGCTCCCCGTGTAACGATAAGCTCAACAACCCAATTCAGTGAAGTAAGTCAGTTACCTGCCTTACAAAGAGAATATGCACAAGGGCGGCCACAAAATGGAGAACTTGTATACAGAGGACCAGAGACCGAAGAAAGTTTTTCATGGGGTCCAAAAATTTCCTCTCTCGAATTTGATGGGGACGGCTCCTATCTCTACGATAAGAATGGTAAGTTGGTCCCAAAAGGCCAGGGAAATGGAACCCCCGCAAAAGGTTATGACCACACTAGTTTCTTTGTTACGGGACTTAGTCAAGAAGAAAATATTTCCGTTAGCGGCGGAACAGATAAGGTTAGATATTATCTCTCAGCTGGAAATTTAGATGAAACAGGAATTGTACCCAAAGAAAAATTTTCTAGAACTTCCTTTAGAAGTGACATCACAGCCTCTCTAACCGACAACCTAGATATTTCAGGAAGTGCCAACTATATAAAATCTGGCGGGTATCGGGTACAAAGAGGTTCAAATATTTCGGGAGTTATGGTTGGAATTATAAGAACGAGCCCTTCTTTCGATAATGGTAATGGTCTTACGGGGAGAAGCGCAGCAGATAATCCAGAAACCTATTTACTACCGGATGGAACACAAAGAAGTTATAGACATGGAATTTATGACAATCCCTATTGGTCCGTTGCTATGAACCCATCAAGAGATGATGTTAGAAGGTTTATTGGAAGGATGTCGTTCGATTACACCCCCTTCGAATGGGCTAATATTAGAGGAAGCTTGTCATATGATGAGTATTCGGATGTCCGGAAAAGTGTCCTTGCAAAGTATTCTGCAAATAACCCCCAGGGAGAGGTCAATGACATCAATATCTTTAATCAAGATATTAATATGCAAATGCTCTTATTAACTGAAAACAAACTTTCCGAAAGTCTAACGCTTAGAGGAACTATTGGGTACGATGGTTTTAGAACTTCAAATTTAAACAGAGGAGTACTGGGTACTTCATTATCCATTCCTGGATTAAATAATGTGGCTAATACAGCCAGTCAAAGTACTTCAGAATCGCAAAGCAGAAGAAAGCTAGATGGAGTACTAGCCGAAGCAAAATTTGATTACAATAATATGTTGTTTTTAAATACCTCGTTTAGAAACGACTGGTCCTCCACCTTACCCAAACGTAATAATGCATTCCAATCCTACGGTATTGGAAGTAGTTTTGTTTTTACCGAATTATTTCCAAACAATGTTTTGAATTATGGAAAGCTTAGAGCTTCTTTCGGGAAAGTAGGTAATGACGCCCCAATATATTCTACCCTCACCTATTATAACGCAGCAACAGCAGGAGGGGATTTTTTCATTGGCTCTAACCAATTTCCTCTTTTTTCAACTGTTGCATATGAAAGATCTTCTCAGCAAGGAAATGAAAATATTAAACCAGAAACAACTACGGAATATGAACTGGGGATGGAGTTGAATTTCTTCGATTCTAGGTTGAAATTAGATGTAACATATTACAACAAGAGAACAAAGGACCAAGTGATAGCCGTAGATCAGCCATCATCATCCGGTTTTACTTCCAGAATCGTAAATGCAGGTCTCATTACTAATAAAGGATGGGAGTTATCGGGCAGTATGGAAATCATCAGATCCAGTGATTTCGGATGGGATTTGGACGCAAATTGGACGACTTATAAAAATATGGTTGTAAAGTTGGCCCCCAATGTGGAAACTATTCTTCTTTCGGGATTGGGAAGTATAAACAGTTATGCCATCCCCGGGCAGCCTTATAGCTCTATCATGGGTACACGTTATTTAAGAAATGAAAAAGGGGAACGGATTATTGGTAATGATGGGTTCCCATTAACCGATGCAGCAGACGGAATCCTCGGTGACCCTAATCCCGATTGGACATTGGGAATCAGAAACTCCTTTTCCTATAAAAATTTCAGCCTTAGTGCCCTTATCGATATTAGAAGCGGAGGGGATCTATGGTGTGGAACTTGTGAAATAAGCGACAATTTTGGAACATCTAAAAAAACAGCTGAGCAAAGAGAAATAACAGATTATGTCTTTGAAGGGGTTAATGTTGATACAGGGGAACCCAATACAATAGGAGTTGCTTTTGCTGATCCAAATAAAAGTGTTGAACAAAATCGATGGGCAAGATACGGATTTACAGGTGAAGCTGAAGCGTATATATACTCAACATCATGGGTAAGATTAAGAGAACTATCTCTTTCTTATTCTCTTCCTCGAAACTTCTTGGATAAGACCTTCTTATCCGGGGGGCGAATTACTTTATCTGGAAGGAATCTATTCTTAGACACGAAGTATCCGGGGGTTGATCCTGAAACAAACCTAACCGGAGATTCTAACGGTACGGGGCTTGACTATATGAACCAACCAGGAACTAAGAGCTACTCCATCAACCTAACTTTAAATTTTTAAAAAATCAAAGAAATGAAAAATTATAGAAGTATAATATGTCTTATAATGGCGGTGTTTTTGATTTTCTTATCCTCTTGTGAATATAGTGATACTAATCAATATCCCGCTCGTTCTGGATAGGACTCTGTAGAAATTAACGCTTTTATCCCAGCTATGCAGACCCAAACTCACCGCAACCCGATGGCCGCACTTGCTCGTCATGCCGGAATAATTATGCAGCAATTTGAGGGTAGCGATGCCCAGCAGCTACAATTCACCGTCTATAACATTGGCGAAGACGGGCCGGGTACAAATACGATCTGGCAAGCAGGATTCTATACAGGATCTTTAAGAGACGCCAACGATATCATTGAGCGGGCCACAGAGTCTGAAGCGCTGAACAATCGCGGTATAGCAAAAATATATATGGCTATGAATCTTGGAATGGCAACCGATACATGGGGAGACATTCCTTATTCAGAAGCCTTTATGGGAGAAGAAAATCCCACGCCAAAATATGATAAGCAACAAGACATCTTCAATAGTATTCAAAGCTTGTTAACAGAGGCCATAGCTGATTTAAGCGAAGATGATTTGATTGGCATTCAAGGAAACTTAATCTCATCTGACAATGAGCTTTGGATAAAAAGTGCACATGCATTGAAAGCTCGCTATTACATGCAGCTCACAAAAGTTGACAACGATGCCGCAAACTTGGCCCTAGACGAAATATACTCAGCATTACTTGACAATTCTGATCAATTGGATTTTTCATTTGAAGACACCCAAAACGGAGGGCATCCACTAGCGTTGTTTCAACTGGGTCGACCAAACACACTAGAGGTTGGAAGTTATTTTGCTGATTTAATGGAAAACGATCCAAGAAAAGATTTCCTATTCGAGATTACCAGTGGAGGAGATATACGGTTCTCAAACCTAAGCAATCCCAGCCTTATTTGGGGCCAACTCAATAGCCCTTCTCCGGTAATCACATTTGCAGAAATCAAGTTTATTGAAGCAGAGGCCCTCGTTAGAACTGGAGGAGACGGTCTTCCTGCATTAAAAGATGCTATCAGAGCCAATATGGAATATCTAGGAGTCCCTTCTTCGGATATCTCTTCTTATTTGGCCGCTTTAAGTTTAAACGGATCCTTGGATGATAAAATAGGCGTAATCATAACAGAAAAGTATAAAGCACTTTTCGGTAATAATCCAATTGAAGCTTGGGTAGATTTTAGAAGAACAGGTTATCCGGGAATAACCCCCGTACCTAACGGCTCCAATGGGAACGATCCATCCGGAATCATCCCTAGGAGATTACTATATCCTCAATCGGAAAGGCTTGGTAACCCAGATTCATTCAAAGAAGCTGTAGATCGACAAGGGGGACATCTCTTGGCTAACGATCTATGGGCTTTCCATAGAGATTAATATTCTCTAAAATGAATTCTAAAAACAACCTTTATTAACTCAAATTTTCTTTAAGAAGAATCATGAAAAAATTAAACCTAAAAAATATTTTCTCTTTCATATTCCTGTTGACCGCATTTTGTTTCCATTCCAATTTACACGCTCAGGCCAACAAAGATACCGATCAAAGTATTGATGATTTAAAGAGACAAATACGCTCTTTACAGTTCAATCTCAGTTCAATCGAAAAAGGAACTATGGATATCCTACTCTTTGATGCTGTTCGGGACATTGCAATAACGGACAAAGTATATATAACCGGACCTTCGCTATCCACACAACAAACCCCAAACCCCACAGCACAAGGAGCCGGTAATCCGTTTAGATTCTACGCCTACGTCTTTATCCCTAAGGACTATTCTGCCAACCAAAAATACCCCCTCCTTGTTTTCCCTCATGGAGGTGTTCATGGTAGTTTTGATACCGTGTATATCCATATTGTCCGCGAGCTCATTGCTCAAGGGTATGTTGTTGTTGCCCCAGAATATAGAGGAAGTACAGGATATGGTCAAGGATCCTATTATGCAATTGATTACGGAGGCAAAGAAATTGCAGACACACATGCCAGTAGAAATTATATGATAGACAATTATGATTTTATCGACCGCAACAGAGTAGGAATATTAGGTTGGAGCCATGGAGGATTACATGCCTTGATGAATATTTTTGACTATCCCAAGGATTACCAAGCTGCTTATGCGGGAGTCCCTGTGAGCGATTTAATAGCGCGTATGGGATATAAAACTGAAGGCTACAGGGATTTATTCTCCGCTGACTACCATATTGGAAAAACGGCATATGAAGACGTCAATGAATATCGCAGAAGGTCTCCTGCTTGGAATGCTGAAAAATTAAAAACACCTCTTCTTGTACATACCAATACCAATGATGAAGATGTGAATGTTTTAGAAGTAGAGCACCTCATTAAAGCCCTAAAAGCGGAAGGAAAAGAAAATCTGTTCCAATACAAAATATACGAAGACATACCCGGTGGCCACCTTTTTAACAGGATGGACTTTAAAGAAGCCCGGGAAAGTAGACTGGAAATCTATAAATTCTTCTCCAACCATTTAAAACCCAATAAACCTTTTAGCTCCTTGAATGATTTCAAGGTGGCCTATTATTTAAAATAATTCTTGAGCGAGCCGCAAGGGTCCTCTTCGAGGATGAAAGTACACACGCTTGCGGCTTCTTCTTATTTATGCTTTTATCATGAAATACACTAAACCCTTCTTAAACCATAGAAAACGAACGTTCTCTGTCTTTCAAGCCCCGCTTTGGATCTTGTTGGCCTTCTTTTTGTTTTCCTGTGCGGACTCCGCTGAAAAGAAAACACAAGAGACACCTGCCAAACCCGATAAAAATATTATCGAATCTGAAACCGCTGACTTTAAAGTCTTGCCCGAATACCAAGATAAAATCGATCAACTCTTAGAAGCTGAACTCATCAAAAAAGCCTTTAACCGCATTGAAGAAGTCGACAAAGAAACCGTTCAAAATCAAATCGATCTCACCGAGCTCGAAGCCCCTCCTTTTAAGGAAGGAAAGTTTGGAAGAACCGAGCTGTTTAAAAAACTCATGGAAAAGTACGGCATCAAATCCGTCGAAATTGATTCGGTAGGGAA
>JAJYSO010000051.1 GCA_021793535.1 Bacteroidota bacterium
TCGACCTAGAGACCACTTGCACCCCATGCAAGTGCGCTACCGGGCTGCGCTACATCCCGAAAATGATGCCTGCAAATATAAAAATAGTATTCTAATTTGCCTTATTTATTTTAATATTTCAATAAAGAGACCTTCCTCTTTCTTGTTGACGGTAGCCAATCCTTTTTTTCGAAGGCTCTTGACGCTTTTGTCCCATTTTTTATTACTCAGTCCTGAGGCGTCTTTTACCTTTTCTAAAGCGGCAGTTCCTTTTTTCTGTAAAAGGTCCATGATGATCTTTTCATCGTCTGATAATTCCACTTTTTGTGATTCCGGCTTCATTTGTGGGAAGAAGAGGACCTCTTGGATAGAGGCATTATTGGTTAGGAACATAATGAGCCGGTCCATTCCAATTCCCAAGCCGGATGTAGGAGGCATTCCATATTCTAAGGCCCTTAAAAAATCCTCGTCAATGTATTGCGAAGCCTCTTCGTCTCCTTTTTCAGACAGACGCAATTGATCCTCAAAACGTTCTCGTTGGTCAATGGGGTCGTTCAATTCTGAATAGGCATTGGCAATCTCTTTTCCGCAAACCATCAACTCAAATCGTTCAGTCAGTTCAGGATTTTTACGATGCTTTTTAGTTAGCGGACTCATTTCAATGGGGTAGTCGATAATATAGGTGGGTTGGATGAAGTGCGGTTCACATTTCTCCCCAAAAATTTCATCAATCAGTTTCCCTTTTCCCATGGTTTGATCGACTTGAATTCCCATGTCTTTGGCAGCCTTTCGAATCTCTTCCTCTGATTTATTGGTGATGTCAAAACCGGTGTATTGTCGAATGGCATCCGTCATAGTGATGCGTTTGTAAGGCGCTTTGAAGTCAATTGTGTGTTCTCCAAATGTGGCTTTGGTCGAACCGTTTACAGCCAGGGCACAGTGTTCCAATAACTTTTCCACAAACTCCATCATCCAGTTGTAGTCTTTATAGGCTACATAGATTTCCATTGCTGTGAACTCCGGATTATGAGTGCGATCCATTCCTTCATTTCTAAAAGATTTAGAAAACTCATAAACTCCATCGAAACCTCCTACGATTAGACGTTTTAGGTATAGTTCATTAGCGATCCTCAGGTATAGCGGAATATCCAGAGCATTGTGATGGGTCACAAAGGGTTTTGCTGCAGCTCCACCAGGAATGGGTTGTAAAATAGGTGTTTCTACTTCATAATATCCTTGAGCGTTGAAAAATTCCCGCATGGCATTAAAGAGTTTGGTGCGTTTGATAAAGGTTTCTTTAACCTCTGGATTGACCACCAAATCTGCATATCGTTGTCTATAGCGTTGCTCGGGATCGGTAAATTCGTGATGCACTATGCCGTCTTTATCCTCTTTGGGAAGAGGTAGGGGTTTAAGGGCTTTGCTGAGTAGCTTGAAATTTTTAACCATAACGGTTTGTTCACCCACTTTGGTGATGAATAACTCTCCCTCCACTCCGATAAAATCTCCAATATCCAACAATTTCTTATATACTTCATTATACAGGGACTTGTCTTCTCCTTCACAGATCTCATCTCGGTTAAAGTATACTTGAATGCGCCCTTGTGCATCTTGCAGCTCAGCAAAGGAAGCCTTTCCTTGAATCCTCCTAGACATCAGTCTTCCTGCGATAACCACTTGTTCTCCTTCGGTGAAGTGCTGGTGAATTTCAGCAGAGTTGTGCGTGGTTTTATAGGATTCGGCGGGGTATGGATTGATGTGGAGCGCTCTTAACTTTTGTAGTTTTTCTCTTCTTATTTCTTCTGGTTTAGAAAGTTGCATAAATGTTGGCTTCAAAATTGAGATCGCAAAGTTAAACAGATTGGGGTAGTAGTCAAATTAAAAACGAACTAAAAGTCGTTGTACGTTGTCCATATTGGAGGAACAGGAGAGTGACTCGGAGGTGCACCGGTCCAATTTTTCAAGAGTCCTTTTAATTCGGATGCAGTGCCATGGTCAAATCCATCAAACTTATAAAACACCCGTTATTGGCAACGGCGATAAGACCATTATTAGATATTCTGTTGAGTTGGCTCACGATTTCCTTAAAGAAAATTAAGACAATCGGGATATAGGGCTACCTCTTGTATTTAAGCGGTATCCAGATTTATTTTTATGGGGTAGCCCTTTTTGTGATGAGCAGGATGGAACGGCCCTAGGGATGAATCCTCGGATTAAGAGCTTTCTATGTTCTATTTTTAAGACTATTTCAAAATCAGTATTATTTTTATGTAATAAATAACATAATATTATTGATTTATACCAAAATATTTATGTTTTTGTATATTATTTAAAATTATTGTTATATAATTATTTTACATTAATAATATTTTTATTGTCGCTATGAAGAAAAAACAATCACATTTTTGGGCGGAACATGAATTTCGTATGGAATTTATAAACGTACGTTGATAATTTTACTATTTTCGATTTTCTTAAAAAATAAACGTATTTATAATTCATACTAGCTTAGATGAGTCTATTTGTTAAAAAGTCCATTCCTAAATTATTGGAAGAGGCACGTCGATCGGGGGAAGGTACCTTAAAAAGAACTTTAAACGGGACCTCTCTTGTGGCCTTAGGAATTGGGGCGATCGTAGGAGCAGGACTTTTTTCGATTACTGGGATGGCCGCTGCAGAATATGCGGGACCGGGAATTATGATTTCATTTATTATTGCAGCCGTTGGTTGTGGCTTGGCAGGACTTTGTTATGCGGAGTTTGCTTCCATGATTCCAGTTGCGGGGAGCGCATATACTTATTCCTATGCGACCATGGGAGAGTTTGTCGCTTGGATTATCGGTTGGGACTTGGTACTGGAATATGCAGTTGCGGCTTCGACCGTTGCATCGAGTTGGAGTGATTATTTCCAAGAACTGCTCAATAGGTTCGGGGTGGGACTGCCTCCCGAGTTGCTGATTACTCCTTTTAATGGGGGGATTATTAACCTTCCGGCAGTATTCATCGTTGTATTAATGTCCGTCTTTTTGATCAGAGGAACCAGTGAGTCCGCCCGTGTCAACAACATTATTGTGATTTTAAAGGTTGGCATTGTACTGATTTTCGTAGCCATTGGCTTTAAATATATTCGACCGGAAAATTTGGACCCCCTTATTCCTCCCAATGAAGGAAAATTTGGTGCTTTTGGCTGGTCTGGAGTCCTGCGAGCCGCTGCGATAGTATTTTTTGCCTATATTGGATTTGATGCGGTTTCAACGGCAGCTCAAGAGACGAAGAACCCTAAACGAAATATGCCCATTGGAATTTTGGGATCCTTGGTCATCTGCACCTTATTATACATCGCCTTCGCCTATGTAATGACCGGCGTAGCTCATTACACTGAATTTAGGGGTGAGGGAGGTGATCTAGCTCCTGTAGCTACGGCTATTGAATGGATGGGGCCAATTGTTAACGGCGTTCCACATCCGGATTACCCATGGTTGAACACGGCTATTATCATTGCTATTTTACTCGGCTTTTCCTCTGTAATCATGGTCATGTTGTTAGGACAAAGCCGCGTATTCTACTCCATGAGTGAGGACAAGCTCTTGCCTAAGCTTTTTTCTGAAGTACATAAGAAATACAGAACGCCTTACAAATCCAGTTTAATCATCATGATCTTTGTGAGCCTTTTTGCCGCATTCCTTCCGGGTGAGTTGGTTGGGGAAATGGTCAGTATTGGGACGCTTTTTGCTTTTATATTGGTGAGTATAGGGGTGTTGGTGGCCCGTTATAAAATGAAAGATGTCCCTCGTGGTTTTAAAGTACCCTTCGTTCCGGTTATTCCTGTATTATCGGTTTTAGTGTGTTTAGGGTTAATGGCGTTTTTACCATTCGATACATGGATCAGGCTTTTGGTTTGGTTATTAATAGGGCTTGATATTTATGATAACTACGGAGTGAAAAAAAGTAAAATGAATGCTGGTAAAAAGCATTTTAAAGACAAAGTAATCATTGGAATTTGTGGCATAGCCGTTTCAATTCTCCTATTGATTATGGCCATACTTCATCACTTTTTCCTAGAAGGCGGCGATGATCTCGTGTTCTTTTATGTCTCCATTGTTATTGGCGTGTTTCATCTGATCTACTTTATTTATAAATACCTAAAAGATAAAAAATTAGGTAGAGAATTAAATGAAATATAGGAGAGTGCTGATGCTAATTCTTATTCTTATTCAAATTTTAATATGAGTCTTTTTGTAAAGAAAAATATTTCCCAGCTTCTTCAGGAGTCTGAGCGAACGGGTGAAGGAACTTTAAAACGAAGTTTGACTGCAACCTCTTTAGTGGCACTGGGAATAGGTGTTATGGTGGGGGCCGGATTGTTTTCAATTACAGGAATGGCTGCTGCGAATTACGCGGGCCCCGGCATCATGATTTCCTTTGTCATCGCCGCGGTGGGTTGTGGATTGGCCGGCTTGTGTTATGCGGAGTTTGCCTCTATGATCCCGGTTGCGGGAAGCGCCTATACCTATTCGTATGCGACAATGGGAGAATTTGTGGCCTGGATTATCGGTTGGGATTTGGTGTTGGAATATACTGTGGGGGCCGCTACGGTAGCCTCGAGCTGGAGTGATTATTTTGTAGAGTTTTTGGCGCGATTTGGTGTGGGATTACCCCCGGAATTAACCAGTACGCCTTTTGAAGGCGGAATTTTAAACTTGCCTTCTGTTTTTATTGTGGTGGCCATGTCCCTCTTGTTGATTAGAGGAACGAGTACTTCTGCCTTTATCAATAACTTGTTGGTAGCCCTTAAAATCGGAATTATTTTTGTTTTTGTCGGAATTGGGATCAATTATATTCGTCCCGAGAATTTACAGCCGCTGGTACCGCCTAATCAAGGGAGTTTTGGTGAGTTTGGTTGGACGGGTATCATCCGTGCAGCCGCTATTGTCTTTTTTGCTTTTTTAGGGTTTGATGCAATTTCAACGGCAGCTCAAGAGACTAAAAACCCCAAAAAAGCCATGCCCATAGGTATTTTGGGGTCTCTACTAATCACTACCGTGTTGTACATTGCCTTTGCCTATGTAATGACTGGTGTGGCCCACTATACCGAATTTAAAGGAGAAGATGGAGCAGGAGCTTTAGCACCGGTCGCCAAAGCAGTAGAATGGATGGGCCCTATAATTGACGGTGTTCCGCATCCGGACTTTCCCTGGCTAAATATGGCCATAATTGTGGCGATTCTCCTTGGTTTTTCATCGGTTATTCTAGTGATGCTTTTAGGACAGAGTCGAGTGTTTTATTCCATGAGTATCGATGGCCTTTTGCCTAAGATTTTTTCAGAAGTCAGCACAAAATTTAGGACGCCGGTGCGATCCAACCTTGTCTTTATGGTCTTAGTGAGTCTTTTTGCAGCTTTTGTTCCAGGTGATGTAGTTGGGGAAATGGTCAGTATTGGGACGCTCTTTGCCTTTGTATTGGTGTGTATAGGAGTGCTGGTAAGCCGTCGAGAGATGCCCGATGCCATACGGGGATTTAAAGTTCCTTTTGTTCCTATTCTCCCCATTCTAGGTGTTTTGGTATGTTTGGGGATGATGATTTTCCTGCCCTTTGACACCTGGATCAGGCTTTTGGTCTGGTTGCTGATAGGACTGGACATCTATGATGGATACGGCGTTAAAAAGAGTGCGTTAAATAGGGGCAAAAAGCATTTTAAGGACCGGGTTGTCATCAGTATTTGTGGATTGGTTATCGCGGTGTTGCTCCTAATTTTGGCCTTTATTCATCATTTTGGAACGCAAGAAACCGAGCGGGAGACCGTATTCTTCTATATCTCTGTAGTGATTGGAGTAGGGCATATGATCTATTACAGTTGGAAGTATAATCAGGATAGGAGAGTTGGGAAATCAGCGTAATTAATCTGTTTTTTATTTAGTTTATTCTGATAAGGGAGTGAATTGCTCATCACCTTATAAGGATAAGCGTTGATATAAATCTTATTTTATTGGAATTTTATGAGTCTTTTTGTTAAGAAACCGATTTCACAATTATTGCAGGAGGCGAAGAATGAGGGTGAAGGAACCTTAAAGCGAACCTTGGGGCCGGTTTCTCTTGTTGCCATTGGAATCGGGATTATTGTGGGGGCAGGCCTTTTTGCGATTACCGGAGTAGCCGCCGCGGAGTATGCGGGACCGGGAATTATGATTTCCTTTTTAATAGCAGGTTTGGGCTGTGGATTGGCAGGTTTGTGTTATGCCGAATTTGCGTCGATGATCCCTGTTGCCGGCAGTGCTTACACCTATTCCTATGCGACCATGGGAGAGTTTATTGCCTGGATTATCGGTTGGGATCTCGTCTTGGAATATTCAGTAGGTGCTGCAACAGTGGCAGCAAGTTGGAGTGCTTATTTTCAAGAACTCTTAAATCGGTTCGGATGGGAGCTCCCAGAGGTTTTGTTAAAGACACCCTTTGAAGGGGGAATTCTCAATTTACCGGCTGTATTTATTGTAGTATTGATGTCTTTACTACTGATTAGGGGGACCAGTACCTCTGCTTGGGTGAATAATTTGATTGTGGTATTGAAGCTGGCCATTGTCATTGTTTTTATCGTGATTGGATTTAAGTACGTACGGCCAGAGAACTTGACACCTTTGATCCCGGAGAACAAGGGGGAATTTGGTGCATTTGGTTGGTCGGGGATCATTCGAGCCTCGGGGATTGTTTTCTTTGCCTATATAGGTTTTGATGCAGTTTCTACCGCTGCGCAGGAAACCAAGAATCCGAAAAGAGCCATGCCCATAGGAATTTTGGGGTCGCTTATTATCTGTACGATTCTCTATATGTTTTTTGCCTATGTTTTGACCGGTGTGGTTCATTATTCAAACCTGTCCGGAGAAGATGGTTCAGGTGCCTTGGCGCCGGTAGCTACAGCGATTGATTGGATGGGGAGTATTGTCAATGGCGTTCCTCATCCGGATTATCCTTGGTTGAATATTGCTATCATTATCGCCATTCTTTTGGGGTTCTCCTCCGTGATTTTGGTGGATATGTTGGGGCAAAGCCGTGTGTTTTACTCTATGAGTAAGGATGGGCTACTCCCCAAATTATTTTCAGAGATCCATGGAAAATACCGCACTCCCTATAAGTCTAATCTTTTATTTATGACTCTTATTTGTTTGTTTGCTGCCTTTATTCCGGGAAAAGTAGTGGGAGAAATGGTGAGCATAGGAACCTTATTGGCCTTTATCCTGGTCTGTTTAGGGGTACTTGTTATGCGCTATACCATGAAAGATGCCCCTCGAGGATTCAGGGTTCCTTTTGTTCCATTTGTCCCTGTGCTCGGAGTTATCGTATGTTTTACGATGATGGCTTTTCTGCCTTTTGACACGTGGATACGGCTGTTGGTCTGGATGCTCATTGGGATTGATATCTATGAGCGTTATGGGGTCAAAAGAAGCCATTTTAATTCAGGGAAGACTCAGTTTAAAGATAAGACTATTTTGAGTGTTGTTGGTATTGCCCTTTCCATAGCATTGGTTTTATTAGCAATGGTACACCATCTTGTTACAGAGGAAACGCAGCGAGACGAAGTTTTCTTTTACATTTCCATCGTGATTGGAATAGGGCACCTTATTTATTTTTCGATACGTTATAAGAAGGATAAGGCGCTGATGAGCAATCGTTAAGATTGTTTATCTTTGCGTTGTAAAGGATTTTTTTCTCTTTTTAGAAAAGGAAAATACAGAAGAGGAACGGTTGATGACCAGAGATCTGATATCCTGCGAAGAAGATAACGCCTATGAAACCTAACTATTATTTGAGCAGTCGACTATTTTTGAGTGTATTATTCACGCTTGTGTTGTTTGTGGCTTGCCGCAATGATCAGAAATCGGACCGCAAGACAGCCGGAGCTCCTTTTGCACTCCCCACAGATGTGCAAGATCTCGGTCTTAAAAGTGCGATAAAATCTATACGCACCCAGTACTATGAAGCTGCGGGAGATCGGGAAAATGTTGAAACTGTCGGTGCGTCAGACGAGGAACAAGATTCGTATGTAGCCTTCGATAAAGAGGGAAATAAGACGCAGGAGAAGTGGTTCGATTCCGATGGAAATGAAGTTTTCAAGACACAGTATAACAGAAATGCTCAAGGAAAGCTGATTGAAAAAAGAGGATGTTACCCCGATGGAACCATTGAAACAATAGATAGTTTGCGTTATGACGCGGAAGGGCATTGGATACAGACCGACCGCTATGATGGAAGAGGTGAACCATTGATCAGATTGACCTATCAGTGGAATGAAAAGGGGCAAAAAGTAAGACAGGCAGCCTATAAACCTTCAGGAGATTTGGACCAGCTCATCGAGTTTACCTATGACCGTGCGGGGAATCGAAAACAAGAAACGCATGAGAATGGGATGGGAGAACGTATTTTGAAGCGAGTTCTGGAGTATACTGGGACAGAAGTATCCGCTATGAAGGAGTATGATAATACCGATCAACTGCTCAGTGAGGCACAGATTGCCTATGATGAGCATGGACTGAAATTA
>JAJYSO010000052.1 GCA_021793535.1 Bacteroidota bacterium
GCTCGGTCACCCCTTCCTCGGTTCCGGCAACCTTTGCCGTATATCCACTGATAAAATGGTAAGCTGCCTGTCCCGGCGTGAGTTTACTCACAGGAGGCAACACTCCAAATGCATCCGCAGTTAAGAAAAATATATTCTTCGGGTTCTTTCCAATGGAAGGTACAGCGATATTGTCGATAAATTCAATTGGGTAACTCACTCGGGTATTTTGAGTGATTGACGTATCATCAAAATCTACGTTCCCCTGACTGTCTAATACCACATTTTCCAAGATTGCTCCGGGCTTGATTGCATTGTAAATATCCGGTTCCTTTTCAGCCGATAAACGCAACGCTTTCGCATAGCAACCGCCTTCAAAATTAAAAACCCGATTATCCTTGGTCCAGCCGTGCTCATCATCTCCAATAAGCTTGCGATTGGGATCGGCGGACAGCGTCGTTTTTCCAGTCCCGGAAAGCCCAAAAAAGATAGCGGTATTCCCATCCTTTCCGATGTTTGCTGAACAATGCATGGATAGTGTTTCTCTTTCGACAGGCAAAATAAAATTAAGTGCAGAAAAAATCCCCTTCTTGATCTCACCTGTATAGGCTGTTCCCCCAATAAGAACAATCTTACGCTTGAAGTTCAGGATTGCAAAATTATGTTGACGAGTTCCATCACGATCTGGATCTGCCCTAAAACCAGGGGCATTCACAACCAGCCAATCTTCCTTAAAATTTTTCAGCTCATCTTCAGTGGGGCGCAGGAACATATTGTATGCAAACATATTGCTCCAAGGGTATTCTGTAAGGATGCGAATGTTCAATTTGTAGTCTTGAGAAGCACAAGCATAAGAATCGCGAACGTAAAGGTCCTTCTCCGATAGATAATCGGTCACTCGATCGTATAAGGCGTCAAACTTTTCAGGAGCAAAAGGAAGGTTTATATCTCCCCACCAAACTTCATTCTGGGTAACTTCATCTTTTACGATAAATCGATCTTTCGGCGATCTTCCCGTAAATTCTCCGGTATTGACAACAAGAACACCTGAGGCGGTTTCTTCCCCTAGGCCTTTGGCCACAGAATGCCGCTGGAGATCTTCTGGAGATAACTGATAGTTAATTTGTTCTTCACCATTTTTTAAACCATAACGAGTCAAAGACAGACTCTTCACAATTCGGTTATCTGACATTATGAACTTTTTAAATTTTTAGGTAAAATTAGAGTTTTATTTCTACAAAGTAGAGAAAAATATTTTAAAGTTTAATGCTCACAAACCCAGCTTCTTTGTCCTTTTTAATCAAAAATTCAGCGATTTGCACAGCATTGGTAGCCGCCCCCTTTCTTAAGTTATCGGCCACAATCCACAGGTTTAGTGTCTTCTCTTGCGTAAAATCCCGTCGGATTCGACCTACAAAAACTTCATCTTTTCCCATCGCAAAAGCAGGCATAGGGTAACTGTTCAACTCGGGGTTATCCTGTACTCTTATCCCTGGGAAACTACTCAGTAACTTTCGTACTTCGCCCAAGTTAAATTCTTCTTCAAATTCGATGTTAACAGATTCGCTATGTCCTCCCACTACCGGAATGCGAATAGCCGTGGCAGATACCAATACAGTATCGTCTCCAAGGATTTTCTTGGTCTCATGAGTAAGTTTCATCTCTTCCTTGGTATATCCACTTTCTTCAAAAACATCACAATGGGGAATTGCATTCCTGTGGATAGCATAAGGATAGGTCATTTTATCCTTCAGACCTTTCTCTTCGTTTTCCAATTGATCCACAGCAGATTTACCACTTCCTGTAACAGATTGATAAGTGGAGACAATCACGCGCTTGATCTTGTATTTTCGATGGAGCGGTTTTAAGGTCATGACCAATTGAATAGTCGAGCAATTAGGATTGGCAATGATTTTATCTTCTTCTGTCAAAGTAGATCCATTGATTTCCGGAACGACAAGTTTTTTTGTAGGATCCATGCGCCACGCAGAGGAATTATCAATGACGGTAGTTCCAGCCTTGGCAAATTTCGGCGCCCATTCTTTGGAAATGGCTCCACCTGCAGAGAACAAAGCAAAGTCTGGTTTTTCAGCCACTGCATCTTCTATGCTTCTAATCCTTATGGACTCCCCCTTAAACCGGACATGTTTGCCCACGGACCTTGCGGAGGCAACAGGGATGAGTTCCTCTACCGGAAAATTCCTTTTTTCCAAAACGTCCAACATAACTTGGCCAACCATTCCGGTTGCTCCCACAACAGCTACTCTCATATTTCACATGTTTTAAATTAATGCCTTAAGTAGTTTTTATCATTTAAAATTTAATCCTCGTCTCTTTAGAAGACAACTTTTTTCAATCATCAATCGATTTGTGTAATGCGCATGGTATTCACTTTCCCTTTGTATTCAACCGGCATGGCCGCTAAATTAACCACATAATCTCCCTTTTTCACAAAACCAAGCGTCTTTGCCATCGAATTAACATCCTTTACCGTCTCATCAGTACTGACAAATTCATCATAGTAAAAAGCTTCCACCCCCCATAACAAACTCAATTGCCGCAGCACGTATTTGTTTTCGGTAAAGGCCAGTATAGAGCAATCCGGTCGCCATGCAGAAATTTGAAAAGGCGTATAACCACTATTGGTTAGCGTGCAGATAGCCTTGGCTTTAATATCATCAGCTGCCATGGCCGCATGATAGCATATTGATTTTGTAATGTACCGGTTGGTAATGGTGGTCGGAGGATCTTCCGGAACATGAATCAGTTCAGAATTCTCAACAGCGGCAACAATCTGTGCCATTTTTTTGATAACCTTAATCGGATGTTTCCCCACAGAGGTCTCTCCACTCAACATCACTGCATCCGCTCCGTCCATAACTGAATTTGCCACATCGTTCACCTCTGCCCGGGTAGGCACCAGATCTTTTATCATGGATTCCATCATTTGCGTGGCGATAATCACCGGAATCCTGTTGCGTTTCGCTTTACGCACCAATTCTTTCTGAATCAGTGGCACTTCTTCTGCCGGGACCTCGACGCCCAAGTCTCCACGAGCGACCATCAGTCCGTCACAATGCTTGATAATCTCATCTATATTTCTTACCCCTTCAGGTTTCTCTATTTTAGAGATGATCGGAATCTTATGATCGCTATGGGTTTTGATCAATTCTTCAAGCACCTGCAAATCCCTTCCGGAGCGCACAAAAGATAAAGCAATCCAATCCATTTCTTGAGCAATCGCAAATTTGGCATCCACCACATCCTTTTCCGTCATAGCCGGCAACGATATTTTTGTATTGGGAAGATTAACCCCTTTTCGCGATCGCAATGGGCCTCCTTGGATCACCTTGGTGACCACTTCGTCTTTTCGATTGGTTTGTATCACTTCGAAAATAAGTTTCCCATCGTCTAATAAAATACGTTCACCTGCCTTTACATCTTTTGGAAAATGTTCGTAATTCATATACACTTTATTCGCATTGCCCACAAAGGGAGCTCCTGTGACAAAAGTAACATGGTCTCCTTTGTTCACTTTGACATCATCTTCCATCTTTCCCACACGCAATTTCGGCCCTTGAAGATCTCCGAGTATACCTACATTAACGGAAAGTTCTTCACTTAAATTGCGAATCATCTTAATTTTTTTCTCTACGTCTTTGTGATCGGCATGTGAAAAATTGATGCGAAATACATTTACTCCACTCAAAATCATCTCCTTTAAGATTCTCTTTGAATCTGTAGAGGGTCCTAATGTGGAAACTATTTTTGTTCGTTTTATTCTTTTATTCATTCAAAAATCAAATTTTTATAAGACTTCAACGCCTTCTTATCCACCGAATATACTGCCTCGATAAATGCTAAAGATTTTAAGGTATTCATCCACTCTGCTGCCGAGTTGGCGCCCTTAATCTTTAAGAAGCAGTCAACATCCTTCCTTTCTGGAATTAAATATTCAAAGTAAGTGGAATATTCATCAAAAAGCAACTCACCTTGTCGAAATTCTCTTTTTTTTTGTAAAACTTTATTAGAAACCAAATAAAAATCAAGGTCGTGGTATTCCTCTCTGCACCGGTACAAAGAAAAGGATAATTTATGCTTCTTACGCACCAACTCTACCGGCTGGCGATCTAGGCGCAAATTCAGTTTTAGACGCAAATTGATCCCATAGGCTATTTTATATAATTCCGTGCTCGTATGGAGCGCAATTAGAATGGCCTCCTCGTCATACAGATATTCCTCAAAAAGCAATTCTCGCTTTACGCTTCCCATATTGACTTTTTTAATTCTCTATCGGTTGATCAGGTTTTTCAGTTTATAATAGGCGCGTTGAGCAGCCTTTTCTTCTGCCTTTTTCTTGGATGTAGAGCGCGCCTTAGCTACCAATTTATCCGCAATAAAAAGACGTGTGGCAAAATATGTCATTTCCTCTCTACCCGTATCCTCTTCATCTTCAAAACGAATATTCTTTTTCTCTTTTTGACACCATTCAATAAGGTGACTTTTATAACTGAGAATCTTTCCGTCCAAGCGTTCAATGTCTACGTATTCGGTAATGAGTTTTTTATAGATAAAACGCTTGCAATATTTATACCCTCGATCTCTAAAAATGGCACCGACTAAAGCCTCAAAAAGATCCCCATGTATGTTCTCACCAAACTGGCTTTGGTGAACATCAGCCGTCATCAAACGAACCAAGTCAAAATCCTTACCGACTTCATTCAATGTATGGCGGCTCACAATTTTTGCCCTCATCTTTGTCAGATACCCTTCATCTGCCTCTGGTAATTGCTCAAATAAGTATGCGGCCACAATACTCCCCAAGACCGCATCCCCCAAAAACTCAAGGCGTTCGTAATTCAAGGGTTGTCCAAAACTGTCCTTCTTTTGGAAAGAAGGGTGCGTAAAGGCGCGCCTATAAAACATCATTTGCTTAGGCGCGAATCCCAAGATACTTTTGAGTGAAATAAAAAAATTCCCGTTCTTGGAACGAGAATTTAGCAAATGAATCATAGCATTCTTATTCGTTCACTATTAATCATCTATTTTTTTAAAGAGTATACAAGCATTATGTCCTCCAAAGCCAAAAGTGTTACTCATGGCTACATCAATCTGACGCTTTTGAGCCTTATTTAAGGTTAAATTTAACGCCGGATCAATATTCTCATCCACAACCTTGTGATTAATGGTGGGGGGGACAATACTGTTCTTCATTGCCAAAACCGAGGCAATTCCTTCGATAGCTCCCGCAGCACCCAACAAATGTCCCGTCATGGACTTTGTTGAATTAATATTGATTTCTTTACTGTGCTCGCCAAATACCTTCTTTATAGCCTTGGTTTCCGCAACATCACCTAAAGGAGTTGAGGTCCCATGGGTATTGATGGCGTCCACATCTTCCGGTCTGAGGTTTGCATTTTTCAAACAATTGTTCATCACAGCCACCACTCCGTCTCCTTCAGGATGAGGGGCGGTCATATGATACGCATCCGCAGACAAACCGCCTCCGACAACTTCCGCATAAATTTTTGCGCCTCGTGCTTTGGCGTGTTCGTACTCTTCGAGTACCAATGCTCCTGCCCCTTCTCCCAATACGAAACCATCACGGGTCGCATCAAAAGGGCGGGAAGCACCTGCCGGATCATCATTCCTTGTGGAAAGTGCATGCATGGCATTAAATCCTCCCATCCCTGCTTGTGTAACTGCTGCTTCACTCCCTCCAGTTACCACTACATCTGTATACCCCAAACGTATAGAGTTTAAGGCGTCAATAATGGCATTGGCAGAAGAGGCACAAGCCGAAACAGTAGCATAGTTGGGTCCCATAAATCCATGCTTGATCGAGATATTGCCCGGAGCAATATCCGCGATCATTTTAGGGATGAAGAAAGGGTTAAAGCGCGGTGTTCCATCACCGTGCGCAAAATTTTTGACTTCTTCCTGAAAGGTCTCCAAACCGCCTATCCCAGCTCCCCAAATAACGCCCACTCTAAATTTGTCTACCATATCCAGGTTCAATCCAGAATCCGCGATAGCCTCATCAGAAGCAATAATCGCATATTGCGTAAATTTGTCTAGCCTTCGTATTTCTTTACGATCAAAATACCCCTTGAAATCAAAATTCTTAATCTCACAGGCAAATTTTGTCTTAAATTTTTCCGCATCAAAATGCGTTATTGGCGCACCGCCACTTCTCCCGTTGACCAACCCGTCCCAATACTCTGCAATATTGTTTCCAATTGGTGTCAAGGCTCCAAGACCAGTAATTACTGCCCGCTTTAACTCCATGCTTTGTTCTATAACTTTTATGTAAAGAGTTTTTTTACTTTTTAGCTTCTTCTATATAAGAAATTGCTTGACCTACTGTAGCAATGTTTTCTGCTTGGTCATCTGGGATTTGAATATCAAATTCTTTTTCAAATTCCATAATCAACTCAACGGTATCCAATGAATCAGCTCCAAGGTCGTTTGTGAAATTAGCTTCATTCGATACTTCATTCTCATCAACACCAAGTTTGTCAACAATAATCGCCTTTACTTTTGATGCAATATCTGCCATAATTTTAAAATTTAAGATTGTTTATTAGGGGCAAAAATATAAAACTTTCTCATAAAAGTTCTTATAATGCTAAAAATTGTAATTCAAATCTACATTATTATTTTAAAAAGCCTTATTTTTCGGGCTCTTAACAGCGATCAATACGAACTCATTGTGCCAGATAATCAACCGCTTAAAAACATCGTCATTCTCGCCTCAGGCAACGGAACAAATGCTGAAGCTATTCTTGAATATTTTTCAGATTCTTCCAAAATCCAAATCTCACACATCATTAGCAATAACCCCACTGCGGGAGTTTTAAAAAGAGCTAAGAACCATCAAGTCAAGGCCTCCGTATTCAACCGAGAGGACTTTTACCGATCTGACCGCGTCCACAGGTTTTTAAAAGAGCTGGCGCCAGACTTAATCGTATTGGCGGGATTTCTCTGGATGATTCCTGCCAATATCCTTCACAGTTTTCCAAATCAGATCATCAACATCCACCCTGCTTTACTGCCAAAATACGGCGGAGAAGGCATGTACGGCAATCACGTTCATCGGGCGGTATTACAGCACAAGGAAAAAGAGACAGGAATCACCATTCATTACGTGAACGAACATTACGACCAAGGTGAAATCATCGCTCAGTTTACAACGCCGATCGCCCCAGACGAGACTCTAGAGAGTTTACTCCCTAAAATCCGGAAACTGGAACACTACAACTATCCAAGGGTGATCCAAAACATCTTATGTGCTGCACAATGATGAGCAAACAAAAGAAATTCTATGTCGTATGGAAAGGTAAACAGCCTGGGATCTACGATACATGGACAGCCTGCCAGCAAATGATTAGCGGGTACAAAAATGCCCAATACAAATCCTTTGCCTCCCTTGAAGAAGCTCAAAAAGCATATAACCATTCGTATCAGGCCTATAAAGGCCGAAAGAAGAAATCCCCTTCTTTATCTCCCGCGAAAATTGCCGCCATCGGCCCCATTAATTTTCATTCGATCGCTGTCGATGCCGCCTCAAGTGGAAATCCAGGAAAGATGGAATACCGCGGTGTGGATACCCAGACGAAAAAAGTACTTTTTCACATTGGCCCCTTCACCCAAGGAACGAATAATGTGGGGGAGTTTTTAGCCATTGTACATGGCCTAGCTTTTTTAAAACTTCACAAAAGCGATCGAATTTTATATTCAGATTCCCGCACAGCCATTAGCTGGGTTCGACGTAAAAAATGCAATACCAAGCTTCGACCCCACCCCAAAAACAAAAAATTATTCGAATTAATCGCCCGTGCTGAATCTTGGTTAAAGCACAACGATTACACGACGCCTATTGCAAAATGGGAAACCGCGGCATGGGGAGAAATCCCTGCCGATTTTGGCCGTAAATAATCATACCTCATCATAGTTCACTCTAAGGGTAGGCGTGGTAGGATGAGCTTGACAAGTTAACACCAAACCGGATTTCACTTCGGGATCGGTCAAAATCTGATTGTTCACCATGGTGGCCGCTCCTTCCTCTATCTGCGCCATACAACTGCTGCAAATCCCCCCCTGACAGGAATATGGAGGATCCATTCCTTCATCCATAATCGCATCCAATACTCGTTTTTGTCGATCCATCTCAAAACTAGCCTCCTCCCCGTCTAAAATAACGGTTATCTTGGTCTTTCCAGTGTGTACATTTTTGATTTCCTTTTGCTCGACTTCCGTCACAAATAACTCATAATGGATCTTCTCCTTTGCTATACCGTGACTTTTGAGCCGATCGCTTAAAGCTTCAATCATAGCAAAAGGGCCGCACAAATAGAATTCCTCAAAATTCAAATGCCTATATTTCTGTTTAAGGATAAAATCCGCCGTATCCGATTGAATCCTCCCATAAATGGGTTTTTCAGCAGCATCTTTCTTTGGCTTACTCCCAAAAAGCCCACGTTTAATCAACGCCAGGGGAGACTTCT
>JAJYSO010000053.1 GCA_021793535.1 Bacteroidota bacterium
TTTGGCATTTGCCTTTAGGATTGAATCAATTAAAGAGGAAGTTGTCGTGCCAAAAGGAATTTCGGTGATGGTGAGCACATTTTTTTCTTCGGCATTGATTTTGGCCCGTACCCTTACCTTACCCCCTCGCATCCCGTCATTGTAATCTTCCACATCAATCACTCCTCCGGTTGGAAAATCGGGATAAAGTTTAAAGCGCTTCCCTTGTAAATGTTTGATAGAGGCTTCGATTAATTCGTTAAAGTTGTGCGGTAATATCTTGGTGCTTAAGCCCACGGCAATACCTTCTACTCCCTGGGCCAGAAGCAATGGAAATTTTACAGGAAGCTTTACGGGTTCTTTTTTTCTGCCGTCGTAAGATAATTGCCATTCGGTAACTTTGGGTTCAAAGACTACATGTAGGGCAAATTTTGATAAACGCGCTTCGATATACCGCGGGGCAGCGGCACCATCTCCGGTTAAAATGTTACCCCAGTTCCCCTGCATGTCAATAAGCAGGTCTTTTTGTCCCAATTGTACCAAAGCATCTCCAATGCTGGCATCGCCATGCGGGTGGTATTGCATGGTATGACCAACAATATTGGCCACTTTGTTAAACCGTCCGTCGTCCAAGTCTTTCATGGCGTGCATGATACGACGCTGGACGGGTTTAAAGCCGTCCTCAATCGCTGGTACAGCCCGTTCTAAAATTACATAGGAAGCATAATCCAAGAACCAGTCTTCATACATCCCGGTTACTTTGGTCAACACCTCTTTTTGAGGAGTAGGCTCGGCATTGCCCGGGTTGAAATCTTCTGAATTTTTGTCGTTTATATTTTCGTTCATTGTCTGAACCTCTATTTTGTACTGTTGTTGATGAGTAAAGTTTTTGTTGTGATCAGATTAAAAATGAAAATCGGTCTCTTGGTTTAAGACAGTTGTAGTTCTTCTTCCTTCAGGGTATCCAAATCTGTCCTTAAATTGTCGATGATAAACTCTTGCCGATCCCTCGTATTTTTTCCCATATAGAATCGCAACATGTCTTCAATCCCCATTTCTTTGTCTAGCAAGACGGGATCCAACCGAATATCTTCTCCGATAAAATACTTAAATTCTTTAGGCGATATCTCGCCCAATCCTTTGAAACGTGTAATCTCCGGCTTTCCTTTAAGCTTCTTGATCGCCGCTCTTTTTTCTTCCTCTGAGTAACAATAAATCGTTTCTTTTTTATCCCGTACCCTGAATAAAGGAGTTTCCAGTATATACAAATGCCCCTCTTTAATAACCTCGGGAAAAAATTGGAGAAAGAAAGTGATGAGCAGCAATCGAATATGCATCCCGTCTACATCGGCATCCGTTGCAATTACAATGTTGTTATAGCGCAAGTCTTCGATGGAGTCCTCGATGTTTAAAGCCGCTTGTAGCAAATTAAACTCCTCATTTTCGTATACAATTTTCTTGCTCAGCCCATAACTGTTCAAGGGTTTTCCTTTTAAACTGAAAACTGCTTGTGTCTTGACGTTTCGGGATTTAGTGATGCTTCCGCTGGCTGAATCGCCTTCGGTGATAAACAAAGTACTGTCCAAGTGCCCCTCTTTGCTGGTGTCGTTTAAGTGAATTCTACAGTCTCGTAATTTTTTATTGTGTAAACTCACCTGTTTAGCTCTTTTTCGAGCCAACTTCCTAATGCCGGAAAGTTCTTTACGCTCCCGTTCGGCTGATAAAATTTTTCGTTGCAGTTTTTCGGCCACTTCTTCGTGACGGTGCAGGTAATTGTCCAGATTTTTTTTAATAAAATCTATCACATAGGTGCGCACCGTGGGCAGCCCTCCTCCCATCTCTGTCGAACCTAATTTGGTCTTGGTCTGACTCTCAAAAACAGGCTCCATTACCTTGATGCTGATGGCGGCCACTATGGATTTGCGAATATCGCTCGGGTTGAAGTTCTTTTCGTAAAATTCGCGTACTGTTTTGATCAGCGCCTCTCGGAAGGCATTTTGATGCGTACCGCCTTGGGTGGTGTGTTGACCGTTGACAAAAGAATGGTATTCTTCGCTATATTGTGTGCGGCTATAGGTAAGGGCAACTTCGATATCGTTGCCTTTTAGGTGGATAATGGGGAAAAGCCGTTCTTCCTCTTTAATGGTTTCTCCTAGCAGATCCTTTAGCCCCTCTTCGGAATAATATTTTTCTCCGTTAAAGGAGATGGTCAATCCCGGATTTAAAAAAACGTAGTTCTTCAAAAGGTGTTCTACGTATTCGTGTCGGTATTTGTAATTTTTAAAAATCTCTTCATCGGGAATAAAGGTTACCTTGGTCCCCTTTCGGCGCGTAGTTTCTTCCAATCTTTCCTGATGGATCAAATCCCCACGATTGAATTCTGCAGATACCGAAACACCTTCTCGGGTGGATTCTACTCTGAAATAAGAAGAAAGCGCATTTACCGCTTTGGTCCCCACTCCATTCAGTCCGACAGACTTTTTAAAGGCTTTGGTATCGTATTTTCCACCGGTATTCATTTTGGAGACCACATCCACTACTTTTCCCAAGGGAATGCCCCTGCCGTAATCTCGGACGATCACTCTTGGACCCTGAATTGAGATGTCAATGGTTTTGCCCGCTCCCATCACATATTCATCGATGGAGTTGTCAATTACTTCTTTCAACAAAATATAGATTCCGTCATCCGCTGTTGAGCCGTCCCCTAATTTTCCAATATACATTCCTGGACGCATACGAATATGTTCTTTCCAGTCTAATGAACGTATGTTCTCCTCTGTGTATTTTGCTGCCATAATCTACTGTTAATCCACCAATATAAAAGCTACGGGGCAAATATAAAAGAAGAAGGAAGAAACTTATTCACAAAGTTATTAAAAGATGCACCTTTTTCAAGCGGCTTTCTAGGAGGTGAAGTTGAAAAAAGCAGCTTATAAATTTCTTTTCCTGCAACATTGCCCCTACATTTACAATACACTTTAACCTTTTGTTCGGATAACCATGGAAATCACCTTTAAAAAAGCCGCCAAAGCTGATATTGAGCTCCTTTTACAAGTTTTAAAGGGGGCCGCGCAAAAGATCTCCAAAAAGGGAGTCGATCATTGGCAATACTGGATTGATCCGCCGATAGAGAAAATAAGTTGGGTAAAAGAGGGGATTGAAAATGGAGAATATTTCTTTATGAGTCATAGGGGTGATCCGCTTGGAATCATTCGCATTATGGACCAAGATCTGGTATATTGGTCCGCATCCCAAAATCGGGAACGGGCCAAATACATTCATTCGCTTGTTATTTTTGAGGCCCATAATGGAAAAGGAATCGGTCAAAAAGTAATCGATGCTGTCGCATCCCTTGCTAGAAAAGAGGGTTGCTTATACCTCAGGTTGGATTGTGATGCCAATAATTCCAAGCTGTGCCAGTATTATGAAAAACAAGGATTTACAAAAGTGATGACCAAGCGCTTTCCGTATTCGATCAACAAATTGTACGAACGAGAAGCATAAGGCTTCCCTTCTCCTTGTCAATCGAAATAAGAAAAGGTTTCTCCTTTTCGGATCGCTAACAAACTCTCGTATATCAGTTGGATCAGTGCTTCCACATCTTCCCGATGCACCATCTCCACGGTGGTGTGCATATAGCGTAACGGGAGGGAGATCAAGGCTGAAGGCACCCCGTGATCACTATAGGCAAAGGCATCGGTATCCGTACCGGTTGATCGGCTGCTGGCTGCTCGTTGGAAAGGAATTTTTTTAGCTACTGCCGTTTGTATCAACAACTCCCTTAATTTTTGTTGCACGGCGGGAGCGTAGGTAATTACCGGACCTGCTCCGATTCGGGTTTCTCCTTGTACTTTTTTATCGATCATCGGCGTGGTGGTATCATGGCATACGTCGGTTACAATGGCAACGTCTGGTTTCAACCGGCGACTGATCATCTCTGCTCCTCTAAGCCCTACTTCCTCTTGAACAGAATTGGTAATGTATAGGCCGAAAGGCAGTTTCTGACCATTTTCTTTTAGTAAACGGGCTACTTGCGCAATCATGAATCCCCCCATACGGTTATCAAGTGCTCTACAGACAAATTTATTGTTGTTCATCACAAAAAACTCATCGGGATATGTAATGACGCAGCCCACATGAATTCCCAAAGCCTCCACTTCTTCTTTGGAACTGCATCCTACGTCGATGAAAATAGTATTGGGTTTGGGGGATTGCTCTCTGCTTTTTTTTCGGGTGTGAATGGCTGGCCAACCGAATACCCCTTTTACGATGCCTTTATCGGTGTGAATGTCCACCCGTTTTGAAGCGGCAATTTGATGATCACTTCCTCCATTGCGGATAACATACAGCAGGCCTTCGTCGGTGATGTAATTGACAAACCACGAAATTTCGTCGGCATGTGCTTCAATGACCACCTTGTATGCTTCGTTTGGATTGATGACGCCTACTGCGGTTCCATATGGGTCAGTAATAAAGGTATCCACATAGGGTTTCAAATAGGTCATCCATAATTTTTGCCCTTTGCTTTCATAGCCCGTTGGGGAAGCGTTATTGAGGTAAGTTTCTAAAAAATCTAAAGATTTTTGATTTAAAATGCTTTTTTTAGCCATAATTTAACAAGATTTGAAGGACTAATTTACACCTATTCATTAATTCTTGGCCTAAATTTGGTGCAGTTTTTGATTTGATAGTAACGAGCAAGTGGTAAGGACCTTTATAAATATCGCCTTTATAGTCTTCTCTTGTTGGGATTTTGTGCAAGCACAAACCTTTAAGAATCTCTCGCAAGAGCCTCTTGAAATCCAACCCCCGACAAGAGAGGTAAGCCTTCCTATGCATCAAAAATACGATTCTGCAAGCTATACACAGGAAAACCTGGATAGTGTACAGCACCTTGCCAAAGTAGTCATTATCTCTCCTTTTCAGTTCAATACCAAAGAAGAGCGCAGGCAGTACCTTATTTTGCGTTACAAGACCCGAAAGGTGTGGCCCTATGCTGTTTTGGCTGCCAAGCGATTGGAAACGCTCCGGAGCCGATTGGATTCGCTGGATACTAAAAAAGAAAAAGCTGCTTACACCCGACGTGTTCAGCGTTTTATGGAGGATGAGTTTAAAGATCAGCTGAAAAAGTTGACCCGAACCGAGGGGCAAATCTTAGTAAAATTGCTGTACCGTCAGACCGGGGATTCCACTTTTGATATTATCAAGGACCTGCGCTCGGGATTTCGGGCATTTCGTTACAATTTAACGGCGGGTGTTTTTACGATCTCCTTAAAAAGGGAATACGATCCTCTTGAGGTGAAAGAGGATTACATTATCGAGCATATCTTGCAGTGGGCCTTCCAACACAATCAACTCGAGAAACAGGATTCTGCCATTGAAATTGATTATGAAGAACTGATGGAGAAATGGGGTAATCAAGATTTATTTGATTGACCTCTCCGCTCTTTTACCTTGAAAAGCATCCCCCTTAAAATTTATCTGTCCAAAATTTTTTAGAAGTATGGATTAACCCTAATTTTGCAAACTCAAAAAAGAATAGAATATGATACACCAAGATGCGCTGGATACTTTAAAAGAACGTATAACTGCCTTAAGACAGTATCTTTGACGTCGATGGGAAGAAGATAGAGATTGCCAACGAAGAAGAAAAAACCTTTGCCCCCGATTTTTGGGATGATCCTAAACAAGCAGAGAAAACCCTCAAGCACCTCAGTGGATTAAAAAAATGGGTGGATGATTACCAGAAAGCGGAGACTTTATATGAGGATTTGGAAGTTATCTATGAGTTTTATCAAGAAGGAGAATCTACAGAGGCTGATGTACAATCTCGTTATGATAAAGTAACCAAACAGGTTGAGCAGCTCGAGTTTAAGAATATGCTCTCCAACGAAGGAGACGAATTGACAGCGGTCCTTCAAATTACCGCAGGTGCTGGAGGAACGGAGAGTTGTGACTTTGCCGCCATGCTGATGCGGATGTATGTCATGTGGGCGGAAAAGCACGGTTATACCATCAAAGAACTCAATTACCAGACCGGTGATGTGGCTGGTGTGAAAACAGTGACTTTGGAAGTTGATGGCGACTATGCTTTTGGATGGCTAAAGGGCGAGAATGGCGTCCATCGCTTGGTCCGGATTTCTCCTTTCGACAGTAATGGAAAACGACACACTTCCTTTGCTTCGGTTTATGTGTATCCACTAGCGGATGATTCCATTGAAATTGTGGTCAATCCAGCGGATATTCGTTGGGAGACCATGCGCTCCTCGGGTGCTGGAGGACAGCATGTTAATAAGGTAGAGACTGCGGTTCGTCTCCATCACAGCCCAACAGGGATCGTAATTGAAAACTCCGAAACCCGATCGCAATTGGAGAATAAAGAAAAGGCCATGCAAATGCTCAAATCCCAATTGTATGAAATAGAGCTTAAAAAGCGACAGGAAGCCCGAGATGAAATTGAGGCTGGAAAAAAAGCCATTGAATGGGGTTCTCAAATTAGAAATTACGTCATGCACCCCTATCATCTGGTAAAAGATGTGCGTACCAATGAAGAAACAGGAAATGTCGATGCTGTTTTGGATGGTGATTTGGATGACTTCTTAAAAGCTTATCTCATGATGATGGGGCAAAAAGAGGAAGCATAATAGCGCTTGATTTCTTTAATTCCCTATCTTTATACAAACTTTATAATCTTATAAAATGAGTTCACTGCACAATATACCCAGCGTAGACTTGGCTGATTTTTTGTCTGAAAATGAGAAGAAACGCCAAAAATTTGTCCAAGAAATTGGACAGGCCTATGAAGAAATTGGTTTTGTCGCCTTAAAAAATCACTTTTTAGATCAGGATTTGGTCGACCACCTCTATCGGGAAGTCAAAGCCTTTTTTGCCCTTCCTTTAGAGACAAAGAAAAAGTATGAACGCAAGGAAATAGGAGGACAAAGAGGATATACCGCTTTTGGAATGGAGCATGCCAAGGGAAGAAAAGAAGGTGATTTGAAAGAGTTCTGGCACTTTGGACAAATTCCCGATAAAGATGCAAATCTTACGGAAGAGTATCCTGAAAACGTGCAGGTTACAGAGCTTCCAGAGTTTAATAAAACCGGAAGAAAAGCCTATGAGTTACTTGAAAAAACAGGAATCTATGTGCTAAGAGCCTTGGCGTTATACATTGGGCTGGAAGAAACTTATTTTGATTATTGGGCTAGTAATGGAAATAGTATTTTAAGGCCTATCCACTACCCTCCCATCACAAGAGAGCCGGAAAAAGCTGTTCGGGCAGCCGAACATGGAGACATTAATTTAATCACACTATTAATGGGCGCTTCTTCAGGAGGATTACAAGTTCAACGCAAGGACGGAAAATGGATTGATGCCATTCCCAAAGAGGATGAACTGGTTATTAATGTAGGGGATATGTTGGAAAGACTAACGAACAATAAATTGCGATCCACCATTCACCGTGTGGTCAACCCTCCTAAAGAGCAATGGAGCAAACCGCGGTATTCGATTCCATTTTTTCTTCATCCAAGAAGCGATATGAAGTTGAATTGCTTGGAGGAATGTATTGATAAAGAGCACCCTAAACAATATGAAGACATCACCGCCGGAGAGTTTTTACGTCAGCGGTTGATAGAGATCGGGCTCATCAAAGAATAACAGAAAAATGGATTTGCAAGATCAGTTACAATCACTTTTCCCAGATCACGAATTTTCCCAAGGTAAAAAGGAAGCCGAAGCTTCCCAAAGAGGCTTATGGGTTCAGGATGCTCCTTTGCGTTGTAAATATGAAAAGCGCCATGGAAAAGCAACCGTTATTATCCAGGGGTATACGGGAGATAAAGAGGATTTTAAACGCTTGGCCAAAGAAATTAAAACAGAGTTGGGTATCGGCGGAAGCATAAAAGACGAGACCATTATCCTACAAGGTGATTTCCGTCCTCAGATTATGCAGATTTTAAAGGAATACGGCTTTAAGGTAAAACCGGTTGGGGGGTAGTACTTCTCCCTTAGCCTATAGAGGCTTTGGCAGCGTGCAACAACTTTCTTTTTTCGCTTATCCTATTGGCTATGATTTTGGTATAGAGATGCGGAAGGATGATTTTGATTTGAGCTCACAAACTACCTTGGGCAAGAGAGAACCATGAATCATAAATCGAAAAATAGTGTAGCCATTATAGGCGCGGGAATTGCTGGTTTAACTGCAGGAAAAGCCTTGGAAGATCATGGGATCAAGGTCAGTGTTTTTGAAGCGGCCAGTGTCATTAGTGGAATTGGGGCGGAGATAGGTCTGGCTAGTAATGCGATGAAAGGGCTTGAGTATCTGGGGCTTGTTAAGCCGATCAAATCCATCGGCAGCCCCATTGAAGAATTTTCTATTTGTGATCCTTCGGGTCGCATAATCTTTCGAGTGGA
>JAJYSO010000054.1 GCA_021793535.1 Bacteroidota bacterium
GACCGGGATTCCACCAAAGGTTTCGTCAAGTATCGTTTAAAATTTGCCCCAAAGCATTACAAGAAAAAAACCAAAAGCCGGACGGCTATTTATTTTGACAAAAATGATCCCATCTATACCAACTATGCCACAACACGCTTTTCTCCCGGAATTTCCATTGGGGCCAAGGCAGGTTATATCTACACCCCCGCCTACGACAACAGTAAAGAATTTATGATGGGTGCTACCCTTTCTCCTTTCAAATCTTACCGGGGGTATTGGCAAAGTGAAGCCTTCTTTTCCTTTGCTTCTTTTAAGGACTTTAAAGAAAGTAAAATCTTTGAAGAGTTGGAATCCCGACAGACCATCTTAAACCAAATAGAAGAGTTGCAAAAGACGAAGAGTTTCTCGCTTTACTTGGTGCCGATCTCCTATCATTATAATTTGGCTGACTTTTTTGCATTGGAAACGGGTGTACAACTAAAATTGGATCTGAGCAGTCGTCTGGATAAGGAAGGGAGTATAGAAAGTTCCTATTATTTTATCGATGATAAAGGCAACGAATTCACTGAAAGGAGAGGAGACCCGGAGTTCTACCAAGAAAAGGGAAAACCGCAGTATTTCCGGAACTTTAATTCTGGAGTCTTCGTGGGCATGCAAGTCGGAAATGTGCGAATCGGTCCCAGCGCAGGGGTGCGATATGTATACAATTTTTCAGAACCTCACGCTCAACTACAGTTTTATGCGCTCTGGAAATTTTAAAAATCTGATCTTGCTTCTCTGCCTCTTTGGAAACCTCAACCTCCCGTGTTTCAGTCAGGATAAAACCCAAGAGCTCTACCGTCTTTTAGACCAATATATTGAAGCGCCTACCCCTATCCATCAAACCCAATTAACCCGCTATATAGATCTTACGTCAGTGAACGGCCAACCGCTGGAGCTCGCAAAAGTCATTGCCTATTGCAATATTGGCTATTTTAATTCACGCCAATTTCATTACGCTGAAGCTATACGGTACTATGAAAAGGCCAAACAACTTTACTTCAAGCATAACCTAAAAGGCTATGACATTATTGAGTATGGCTTAAAACCCTTGGGAAACCTCTATACCAAAACACAAGCGCTCCAAGAGGCCGAGCAAACCATAAAACACTATATTGTTCTGGCCGGTGAACAGCAACATCCTGCTCATGAAATTTCTGGAATTCTCAACCTGTCAACCCTATACTACACCCAAGGAAAATTTGCAAAGGCGAAAAAGAGTATTGAAGCCGGACTGCTCATCCAACCTGATCACAAGGAATTAAAACTCAACCTGGCCAATGTCTACTTTGCACAGAATGATTTCAATAGTGCCAAACAAATACTCGATGCCTTACTGCCCTCTTCAAACAGCAAGGTTTACCAATTAAAGGCCCAGATCAATCTCCACGAAAACAAATACGAACAAGGGCTGGTTAATTTGAATAAAGCCCTAACCATCCTAAAGGATCATCACCCAGGAGACTTTCGTCAAGAAGCCAAAATTTACTTGGCCATAGCCGAGGCCCATCGCCTCCATCATCAATTTCCTGAAGCGTTCCAGGCTATTTCCTCCGTATATTCCTTACTCATCCCCTCTTTTTCTACAAAGGACCTGCTTCCTTCTCATGACCAACTTTATGCGGAAACAATACTTATGGACGCTCTGGATTTGCAGGCCGATATTTGGCAGCAACTCGGAAAACCAGAAAAGAGTCTAAAAACCTACCAAGCTGCTGCAATGGTAAATGACTTTATCTTTTATGAACTTTACAGCCCGAGCAACAAATACAGCGTTCAACAACACATTAAAAAACGCACCGAGAAAATGCTCAACCTCTTGTATCATCTATTTGAAGTTTCTTCGGACGATACCTATCTAGAACAAGCCTTACAGCTGGATTCCAAAACCAAAGGAAGAATTGCTGACCAGACCGCTCGAGTAAAAAAAACCCTCTATGCTAAACATTCGAAAGAAATTATCCAATTGCAGAGGTTACAAGAAAAATTACAAAAAATTAGAACGGAAATAAACCGGTATATCCAACAGAATGACCTTCAATCCATCCCTGCTTTACAAAAAGAATACAGCCATAGCTTAACCTCCTTAAATCTTTTACAGGAGCGTATCTTCAAAAAGGAGTTTACAGCGCACTCAGAAGCGCACTTCTCCATCAAAGAGTTTCAAAAAAAGGCTGACACACTCCGTCAAACCATCATCACCTATTTTATTGGAAAAACATCCACTTTTCAATTTGTAATCAATGCCAAGGAAATACAGTTCAATCGCCTTTCACGCTCCAAAGCTGAGCATGAAAAATTTCTGCAAACCATCGGGCAGTACAACCACTTGTTCGACTCCCCCAATAGAATCAATAGCGATCTTGTCGCCTTCCAAGAAATTTCCTTCGATTTGTTTAAAAAACTTCATTTGCCCACTGCCAAAAACATCGTAATCATTCCAGATGGCCTCTTGTCTTTCGTTCCCTTTCAAACACTCTTAACCGCTCCATCGAAGACATATCAATTTAAAGAAATGCCGTTTCTAATTCATAAAAGCACACTTTCCTATTCAATATCATTAAGAAATTATATGCAATCGGAAGTGAAACTGCCTAGCTCTCCTACGGTATTGGGCATTTTTCCGCGCTTTCAAAACAGCGCACAAGAACTCTCCTTTTCTACTGCAGAGGCAGAGAGCTTAAGAAAATTTTTCAAAACCAAGTCTCTTATGGATGAACAGGCCACCATCCTTAACTTTAAAAACAATCTACCCAACCACGCGATTATTCATCTCTCTTCCCACGCGCAGGCAGGAAGTTTTAATGAAGAAGCCTCCATTGCCTTTATCGATGGCGCCTTATCCGCCAGTGAGCTCTACAACTTCCATTTGCCTTCCAATTTGGTTGTTTTAAGTGCTTGTGACACGGGTGTGGGAAGCGTTATTCAAGGAGAGGGCCCGCTTAGTTTAGCTAGAAGCTTTCAGTCCGCGGGAGCTCAAAGCCTATTGTTCTCTCTCTGGGAGGTCAACGATCAAAGCACGGCAATATGGATGCGCAACTTCTACCAGGCCCTGAAGAAAACAACATCTAAAAACATTTCAACTCAGCAAGCAGGAATTGCTTATTTGAACAATAAGCATATTGACAACAGCCACAAGTCACCCTATTATTGGGGAGCCTTTGTATACTATGGGCAAACCAGTACCGCTCAAGCGCCTTCCCCTATATGGGAAATCCTTATTCTTCTGAGTCTACTGGCCTTGTCGCTATTCCTTTATCTTTTTTGGATACAGCGTGTCCAGAACAAACACAAGCACTATTATACAGAGAGGATTCGTAAAGAACTATAACCTTGTCCATCCTGACGCACCTGAATTTGAGCGGTAATGCGCTCCTTTAAAGAAGCTACGTGGCTGATGATTCCAATGGTCTTATTGGAAGCGGCTTGCAACCGCTCCAAGGTATCCAATGTCTGATCTAACGTCTCAGGATCCAAGGTTCCGAAACCTTCATCGATAAACAAGCTGTTAATTTCCACTTGTTTGGAAGCCAAATCAGATAAAGCTAAAGCTAAAGCTAAACTCATCAAAAATGTTTCTCCTCCAGATAGGGTTTGTACCGCACGCTCCTGTCCACCCATATCCAAATCCGAAATAACCAAGTTATCCGTATTTTTATCGGTATGGAGTTTAATCGCTAGTCGATACCGCTCACTGATGTGTTGTAGGCGTTTATTGGCAAGCTTTAATAAGTGCCGCAGCGTTAAATCCTGCGCAAATTGATTGAATTTATGGCCCTTAGCATCTCCGATCAAGTCATTCAACAATTTCCATCTCAAGTTTTCATGTTGCTGTCCGGCAATGCTTTTTTCAAGCTCAGCGATATGCTGCATCAATTCCTGATCATTTTTTAAAATGCGCTGAAGCTCGGAGTGTTCTTCTCTTTTCTCTCTTATAGCCTGTTCCAGTTCTTGTTTCAAGTCATGAAGATGGGTAAGGGATGTCGTTTTTGTGATCTTGTCTTGTAACCTTTCCTTGCGCCTCTGCTCGGCTCTTAGCTCCGAGGTCAGTTCGCTTATCGCATTTCGAATTTCTTGTAGGTTTTGCTGGTAATCTTTATACGTATCACCGGGTAGCAAGCTCCTTTGGGCTTCGGGGATACTTTCGAATCCCTTCTGCTGCAAAACCGGTAAAAGCGTATTTTCTATCTGGTCCAGCCCGCTGCGGATTCGCTCTTGCTTTTTTGCATTCGCCTCCCGCTGAACGATGATAAACTCCTGCTGTTGATTTAGTCTTTGCCAATTTAATTTAAAGGCTTGATAATCTTTTAGGATATCTGCGCCATCATACTGCTCCTTCACCTTCAAAGCTTTTGCCTTTCCCTGTGTAAAGACCATCTGTAACTCCTGATATATCGGCCGTAAGCGGTTCACTTGTCTTTCCTTATTTTGGGTCTGTTTTAATAAGCCAAGCTTTTCAATCCGGATTTCCAAGGCTTTCATTTTTTTCTCCCACGCTAAAGGAGCGGTATCTACCTGTTCTCCATACTGCTGTTCAAATGATGTGCTTTGTTCCAGCAAACGTTCCTTCTTACGGGAAAGTTCCACCTCCAGTTCATTTGCCTGTTGGATAAGGCTCTCCTGTTTCAACTCACTCTTTGTCCACCTTTGCTTAAGCTTTTCTAGGTTCGTTTTAGCTTCTTTTATTTTTTGCTCCAAGCGATCGTCCATCAAAGGGAGGGCTGCTGAAGCGTAGGGATGTGATATCGCTCCACATACCATACACGGCTTACCTTCCTCCAACTTCTCTCGCAAAACTTCCACTTCTACATGAAGCAGTTGATTTTTGTATTGTAATTCCAGATTATCCACCTCTTTCTCCCCTAATTTTACTTCTTGGACCAATTCATGTATCTCCTTGGGCAATACCTTCAACTGCTTGTTAATGTGGTGCCGATTCTTTTCCAGTTTCTCTACCTCCAGTTGCAAGGCGGTCACAAATTGAGCCTCTTTTTGAGCATTTTTAATCGAGTGGAGCCTTTGTTTCTCTCCATCCATTTGCCGGTCAACATCCTCTTCGATACTCCCGTTAAAATAGGAACGTAAAGTTTCCCCCTCTTGCTCAATCTGCAAAAGCACCGCCTCCCATTGTGCTGTTTCTTTTACGTAGTATTTTGCCTTTTGAGACAAAGACAATTCCTCTGCTTCCCGATCAAAAGCAGTCTCTAAAACGCTAAACCTGCGGCGGAGTTCCTCTCGCTCCTCCATCAATCCCCGCACCTTTTTATAGAATTCTTCCAGCACCGCTACAACATGCTCCTGATCGACCTTTTGGTGAACGAAATCTTGAATCTCATTCCACAGCTTTTTTTGATCAGCATGCAATTTTTCTTCTTGCTTAGACCATCCCTCTTGCTCATTCATTACCCCTTTTAGCTGTTCCCGTGCAGACCGCCATTGTTGAATAGCTGCTGCCTGCTCTTGCACCAGCTCATGACGCTCCATCGGTCCTCCATATTGCTTAAAAAACTCCTCTTTCTTTTGAGTGGTATCCCGCAATGCCTTTGTTTTTAGGGTTAAGAGGCCATCTATCTCCTGTAACTCTTTCGCCAAACGGATTTGCCCTTCTAAAACACTGTGTCGGGCAGTCATCCTTTCCAGGGCCGTATCCAGCACTTTTAATTCTTCTCCTTTTGCCGTTCTTTCCGCTGCCGATAAGAGAGCCTCCTTTTGACTGGTCAAAAGGTTCTGTGCGCTTTCAATCTCCCTATTTTTACCCGCATACATAAGGTATGCCTCTATTCCCAATTCCCTGTAGATACTTGTACCCGTAATTTTTTCCAACAACGCGCTGCGTTCTTTTTTGGGTGCTTTTAAAAACTTCGAAAACTCTCCCTGTGCAAGAATGACCGATTTGATAAATTGGGAATAACTCAACCCGATGAGCTCTTCGTTTTTAGCCGGAACCTGTGATTTTTTGAGATCCATTCGTTCCAGAGGGTTGAGCCGTACCAATTCCATCTCATAATCCCTCAAATTCCCTGTTCGAGCCGTGCTGATCGACCAAATCGAAGCAAACTTCCCTTGCGCACATGTGTAGGTCACTTGGGCAAAGGCTTCTTCCTGATTTCGAGTCAAAACCGCTCCTTTCTCTTCGATAAGTGCTTTGGTGACTTTTCCCAGACGCGGCACCTCTCCAAAAAGAGCCAAAGAAATAGCATCCAACAAGGTCGTCTTCCCACTTCCTGTAGGCCCAGTAATGGCAAACAGTCCATTTCGAGCAAAGATTTCGTCGGTAAAATCTATGGTATATTCCCCTTTTAAAGAGTTGATGTTCTTAAAATTGAGGTTTAGTATTTTCATGCTCCTCTTTTATTTTCCAGTTCTTCCATCAGTTCATGAAAAGCCATGCGAATCTCTTGCTCCTCTGTAGAAGAAAAATCTTCCTGTTGGAGTAATTCATCAAACACCCTTTCCGGCTTCAGTTCCTCTAAGCTAACCGTTTCCTTATAGATCTCACCGGTTTGCTTTCGTTGATTCTCGAAAGTGGCTCGGTGTTTCACAATCTGATAGCCGGGTTTTACGAAATTGTCTACTAAAACTTCTAACCCATGAAGCTGCTTGGCTTGATAGACCTTCTCTTTTAATTCGATTTCAATCAAATTGGGTAGCCCTTCATTTTTCGATAAGTTGGTGAGTTTGGTCGAAATACTCCCCAAGTCTCCAGCAACTTTTATCAACTTTCGAAAAGAAGGAACGGCTATGGATTCTGGCTCCCAACCCTTTGCTGTATCCATTAGTAAAATGCGTTTTTTATCCTCCCGTTCACTAAAGGACAAGGCGATGGGAGAACCGCTATAAAAAATGGGAATATTCCCGGATACTCGTTGGGGCTTATGAATATGTCCCAAAGCCACATACTGAAAATAGTTTCCAAAGCTATCGGCTCGGACAGCAGCTTGATTCCCAATTTGAATATCGCGTTCGCTATCGGAAGTCTCGCTTCCCGCAGCATACAGATGCCCCATAGCCAGCGCCGGAATACCTGGATAAAGCGTTCGGCAAAGTTCTTCGGTCTGTTTAAACACCTTTTCAATTCCCTCTCTAAGGGCCTCCAAACGCTCTTCATAGGTCTTGATCACCGAAGGGTATTGCAAATCGGAATTGCGCAAGAAAGGAAGCGCTGCAACGACAACTTCGATGACACCTTGCCTATTTTTTAGCGGAAACAGCACCTCCCTATAATCTTGAGGA
The DNA here is from genome assembly GCA_021793535.1 of Bacteroidota bacterium. GTDB lineage: Bacteria > Bacteroidota > Bacteroidia > Flavobacteriales > Flavobacteriaceae > JAJYSO01. The sequence goes on from JAJYSO010000054.1 coordinate 7,255, forward strand.
AGTCCTCCTACTACATTTAAATCCAGGGCTTTTAAAAGCTCCCGGGGAGCGTTCAACATTGCCGGGGAATCATGATTGCCACCAGTTAAGATGATTTTATTTACTGCTTTTTTAAGGGCCACCAGGCTCTCATAATATTGGCTGCGTGAGGAAGAGGAAGGATTCGCTAGATCAAAAATATCTCCCGAAATCAGCAAAACCTCTACTTTTTCTGCTTCGATTATCGTTAATAACCATTGAATAAAGCACTCAAAATCTTCTTGCAGATCATAATTATGGAGCTTTTTTCCAATATGCCAATCCGCTGTATGTATTATTTTCATGATTACCTCTACTTTACCAACGAAAATAAGTAAATTTAAATTTTTAAACTTCGAATTACCATTTTTCAATACATTTGTAGCCAAACTGCAGAACCTTATGGGTAAAGAGTTTACCATAATTGTACCGGTTTACAATGAAGAGGACAACTTAAAACGTGTCGAAAAGAAATTAGCGGAGTACATGCAAAAGGCCAGTAAAACAACGGAGGTTCTTTTTGTCAATGATGGTTCTTCTGATAACAGCCTCTTTATAATCCAAGAAATTTGTAAAAGGAACGTTGCTTTTCATTACCTTTCTTTCCCAAAGAACTTCGGCTTGAGTACCGCAATTAAAGCCGGCTTTGACCACGTACACAGCCCTCTTGTGGGGTATATCGATTCTGATCTTCAAACGGATCCTGATGATTTTGAATTGCTGCTGAGCGAAATTGACCGTTATGATCTGGTTACCGGGCTGCGCCAAGGCCGACAAGACTCCTTTACCAAAAATATCTCTTCTACAATAGCCAATTGGATCAGAAGATCTTTTACTCATGATGGGATGGATGATACTGGTTGTCCACTAAAGGTGATCAAGACAACTTATGCCCACCGCATTCCCATGTTTAAAGGATTGCACCGATTTTTACCGGCCATGATTCTCTTGCAAAACGGCAAAATCAAACAAGTCCCCGTAAGGCACTATCCCAGAGTAGCGGGAAAATCCAAGTTCCATTTGTGGAATCGTTTATTCGGACCTTTGAGTGATTGCTTTGCCTATTT
>JAJYSO010000055.1 GCA_021793535.1 Bacteroidota bacterium
ATCTTTGAACCGGGGTTGGTATTTTTTAATCAAATTGTTCTCTAAAAGCAGGGCATCTGCTTCAGAATCCACCACAATGTGCCGAATCTCCACAATTCGTTTGACCAATAACGCGATCCGATGGCTGTCGTGCTTTTTGTGAAAATAGGAAGATACCCTTCGCTTCAAATTCTTAGCCTTTCCCACGTAAAGAATTTTCCCATTCTTATCAAAATATTGATAGACACCCGGATTAGTGGGCAAAGTCTTCAATTGAATGTCAATCGGTGGAATCTTCATAGATGGCAAAGATAATAAGTTTGAATAGGCCCCGTAAAGATAACACAATCTCCTATACAACAATTAGAGGATTGCCCGCACTTAACGTGATTTTGTACTGTAATACCCCATTCCTAAAGAGGCCAGACCCAACAGGGAAATCGTCATAAAAAAAAGGTTCCATAACCCCGCATTTACAAAAAAGCCGCTAGAAGTCCCCACAATACTCGACCCCATATAGTACGATAACCAATAGAGGGAAGTCGCCATGGCTTTTTGTTCACTGGCAAACTCCGCTACCAATCGCCCCACAACGGTATGTGAGCTAAAAAATGCCAGCGTGGTCAATAAAAGCCCCAATAAAACAATCCCCAAGACCGAGGAAAAAAGCAGTCCGGTTCCCATTACAAAAACCAACAAGGTCACCCGCACCACTTTTTGAGGAGTATATCGATCCGACAGCACACCTGCCCAAAGGTTTCCGGTGATGCCAAAAATGTACATTAGAAAAATAAAGGCAATCACGTAATGAGGAAGGCCGAACGGGGCAGCTTCCAGCCGAAAGCCAATATAGTTATAGACACTGACAAATCCACCCATAAGGCAGAATCCAATCCCATAAAAGCTCAACAATCGGCGGTCTTTTAACAAGGTTATGCCTTGTTTGATCTGATAAGAGAAGGGTTTTTTAAGCGGTTTGAAGAAACGAGCATCGGGGATCATTTTCAAAAAAACAAGGGTCAATAGCAGTGCGCTGATCCCCACAAAAAAAATTGCCGTCTGCCAATTGTACCAGCCTCCGATTAGCCCCGTAAAAAAACGGCCAAACATTCCTCCAAAAGTATTTCCGGCTAAATAAAAGCTGATCACCACTCCCACCGATTTCACAGCTACTTCTTCAGTTAAATAGGCCAAAGTCACCGCCGAAGTGCCCGAGATACACAATCCTTTTAAAAAATTGAGAAAAATAAGCACATCGAAATTCGACAATAGCGGCATCACCAGGGTCAGCAAAGTAGAAGATACAGCGCTTCCTACCATCACCTGTTCCCGCTTAAAATGGTCCGCAATAAAAGCAAATATCAATAAACCCATAGCCATTCCAACCGTTGCCGAAGACACCAAGTAACTACTGTAGGAAGGCGTTTGGTCAAACGCTTGGGACATTTGGGTCAACAGTGCCTGGAAATCATATAACTGGGCAATCGTCGCCATCCCCAAGATAAAGACTGACCATTTTATACGGCGGTAACGCCAAGTGTTCCGACCGGCCTTTACCAAAGCTCTCTCTGTGGAAATAGGGTTGCTATTCATTTTTTGATCTTCGATATAACTCGTCCTTTAGGGAATATTAAAGAAGGTCAAAATTCACGATTATTTCGGTAAATATCAAAATAGAACAAGCTTTTCTAGGCTCTTTATAAAGTCAATTCGGGGAAAATTCCTTCTCCTCAATACAAAGACGTTAAGGGAATGTTATATAAAAAACGCTTCTGAGGAAGAACCTATTTAATTCCTTATTTTCAAGTCAAAATCATCATCTTATGAAAACGATATTAGTCGCAGGTGCCAATGGCAAAACTGGAAGAGAAGTTGTAGACTTACTAAAAGGGATGCCCAATTACAAACCCTTAGCCATGATTCGGAACCCCGAACAGCAAGCCCGATTTGATTTAATGGATGTAGACACAGTTATCGCAGATCTTGAAGGGGATTTAACCCAAGCCACTCAAGGAGTACATGCCGTTATTTTTGCTGCTGGCTCCGGAAGCCAGACGCCTGCTCATAAAACGATTGAAGTTGACCAAAATGGAGCGATCAAACTCATCGATCAAGCCAAAGCCAACGGGGTTCAAAAATTTATTATGTTGAGTTCAATGGGAGCAGATGACCCCGATCACGCACCAGCCGAATTGAACTATTATCTCAAAGCGAAAAAAACAGCAGATGACTACCTTACTGCTGCCTTCACCAATTACAGCATCGTCCGTCCCGGAGCACTGACCCAAGGGGCCAAAACTAATAAAGTAAGTGCGGCAAAAAAACTCAACCAAAAGGGAAAAATTTCACGCAAAGACGTCGCTCAAGTTTTAGTAGATTCTTTGACGCACGAGCATACACGAAACAAAACTTTTGAGGTGCTCAACGGGAAAATAGAAATTCCCATTGCCCTGTCCGCATTGTAAAAACAGACCTTGTGTAAGCCTACAAATACGATTAATCTTGCGTAAATTCGCGGTATGTTAGGGCTGCGAAAAATAATACATATCGATATGGATGCCTTCTACGCATCGGTGGAGCAACGGGACCATCCGGAACTTCGCGGAAAGGCCATTGCTGTCGGATGGGACTCCGACCGCGGGGTACTAACCACAGCAAGTTATGAAGCTCGAAAATACGGAGTAGGAAGTGCCATGAGCAGTGTGATTGCAAAGAAAAAATGTCCCCATCTGATTTTTATACCACCTAACTTTGAAAAATACCGAAAAATTTCTCAAGAAATAAGGGCTATTTTTTATACCTACACCAATTTAGTAGAACCTCTTTCTCTGGATGAAGCCTTTTTGGATGTCACCCACAATAAAAAAGGAAATCCCAGTGCCACTTTAATCGCAAAAGAAATTCGGGAAGCCATTAAAAAGGAAACCGGGTTAACTGCCTCAGCGGGAATTTCAATAAACAAATTTTTGGCTAAAATTGCCAGTGATATCAACAAGCCCAACGGTCAAAAAACAATTCCTCCAGAAAATGTGGGCGCTTTTATCGACGGGTTGGATGTCAAAAAATTCTTTGGGGTCGGCAAAGTTACCTGCCAAAAAATGTATCGCCTCGGAATCTTTACCGGGAAAGATCTGAAGTCAAAATCGCTTGGGTTTCTCACCCAGCATTTTGGAAAAACAGGACAACATTATTACGACATCGCCAGAGGTATGGACATGAGTCCGGTCAAAGCACACCGTATTCCCAAGTCCCTCAGCGCGGAAAGCACCTTCTCCAAAAACCTGTCTTCTGAGGTATACATGCTCAAACACCTTCAAGATATTGCCGAAGCTGTTCAAAAGCGTCTACAGAAAAATCATCTGGCCGGAAAGACCGTGACTTTGAAAATAAAGTACAGCGATTTCAACATTCAAACGCGAAGCAAGACCTTAACTGATTACATCGCTTCTAAGGAATTGATTTTGGATACAGTCAAAGAATTGCTCTATCAAGAACGGTTACGGGAATCAGTAAGGCTCTTGGGGATTGCGGTCTCTAATTTCAACAATCAGGAAGTCAAAGAAGAACTTCCTGAAAAAAAGAAAGAAATCTACATGCAATTGGAACTCGAATTCTAAATCCACATCATGAACAAAATTACCCTACAAGACAAAACGTTCAAGCCGTATATTCCACACGCTGAAATCCAAGCATACGTGCAATCCGTCGCAGCTGCCATCTTTGAGGATTACAAAGAAGAGACTCCGCTATTCATCGGTGTTTTAAATGGCGTTTTCATGTTCTTCTCAGACTTGTTAAAAGCTTATCCAGGGCCTTGTGAAGTTGCCTTTCTCCAAGTACAATCCTACTCCGGAACAAAATCATCCGGGCAAGTACGATCCAAAATGAAACTGAACAAGGAGATCAAAAACAGGCATGTTATCTTAGTGGAAGATATCGTAGATACTGGAACGACATTGGCCTCTTTATACGAAGAATTCCACAAGCCCTCACGGGTTAAATCCCTTAAAATTGCCAGTCTTTTTCTCAAACCAGAAGTCTATGCTCAACCCTACACAATAGATTATGTCGGAAAGGAAATTCCGAATAAATTCATTCTGGGCTATGGACTGGATTACAACAACCTAGGCAGAAACCTCAAAGACTTATACCAATTAGCGGATTAAAGCGTTGTGATAAAAAACATGCCAATAGGCATGTACATGGGCCTTTTCCATCCGCCCCCACAAGAGGCCAATTCTCGATAAAGAATACGTTGAGGCAGGTTTAAGAGTCTAAAAAACAGAAGGCTGCTCAAAATTCCCAAATCCTTCCAGATTCTGTAGTTTACTTTGTGCCCAAAAGACACCGGTATGACTGCTTTGCAGAAAATTAACCAGGCCCGTAGATGGACCATGCATCAACTCACCAAGCACGTAGGAGGAGCCCCTTGTCTTTCTGCCGATAGCCTCCAAGAAAAAAACAGTATCCACAAGATTCTCGTCTCACGACCCAACCACAGGTTAGGGAACCTCTTACTCATTACACCTCTGCTACAAGAGTTGGAGAACCAATTTCCAAACAGTAAAATTGACGTATTTTTAAAAGGCGGGCTAGGCCCCATTGTATTGAAAGAATACAAAAACATCAACGAGATCATCGCTCTTCCCAAAGATCATTTTCAACATTTTCCGACCTACCTGTCAACCTGGATGAGATTGCGCAGAAAAAAGTACGACTTGGTCATCAACGCGACCCCACAGTCTTCTTCAGGAAGGCTTTCTACTCAATTTTGTAAGGCCAAATACAAACTATTCGGGGACGGAGATCACCCTGAAGAACCCCAAAAAATAGAAGAGCACCATATTGCCAAACTTCCCGTTTATCGCTTCCGGCAAGCATTGGCTGGGAGGACTTCCTTTACCGAAGAAATCCCCAGTCTGGACTTGAAACTCTCTGAAACGGAAATCGCTGCTGGAAAGGCATTGTTAGCACAATTGAATCCTTCTCCCCAAAAGAAAACCATTGCTATTTTCACCTATGCCACAGGAGAAAAATGTCATTCAAAGGCTTGGTGGAATGTTTTTTATCAAAGCTTAAAGAAGCGCTTTCCCGACCATTTCATTTTAGAAATTCTCCCGAAGGAAAAAGTCTCTCAGATCGACTTCAAAAGTGCCACCTACTACAGCCAAGATTTACGGGAAATGTGTGGTCTACTCGCCAATACGGCAGGATTCATCGGAGCAGATTCAGGAATAATGCACCTTGCTGTGGCTTCCAAAACTCCCGTGATGGGGTTGTTTTGTGTGACTGACCTAGACAAGTACAAACCCTATGGAAGAAATAACATCGCGGTCGATACCACAAAAGCTAACATTCCAGAAATCATCAACCTGCTTTCGCAGATTCTAAAATAATCAAAAGACCAGAGGGGCGTCCCTACCCCTAAAAAATGCTGTTCCAACAGATAAACTTTAAACCATGAAAAAAATTGTGCTTTTATTTCTCGTACTAAACGGTATAAGCATACAGGCTTTTGCACAGGACATCTCCAGAAGAGAGGTGCCTTCCATCATCCGCAATACTTTCCAAAATGAGTTTCCCAAAGCCAAGGATACCGAATGGGAAAAAGCCGGAGAAGATTATAAAGTGGAATTCGAGATTGGGTTCTGGAACGACGATCACACGGCCTGGTATAACCAGGAAGGAAAGTTGGTCAAACACCAAAAAGAAATTGCAAAAAAAGAATTGCCCACACCGATTCACACCCTGCTTAATGAGCAGTACCGCTGGTTTTTGATTACAGACGCCACTCAGATCACAACCGATGACCAAACCACCTATAAAGTGGAATTAAAATCCTTTTTCCAAGAATGGGAGGTGCTCTTTAGCGAAACCGGAGCAATCATAGAGCAATGGAGGGATTAAGCCTTGAGCAAGACTCCTCTTGCTAAACCTTTTTTTCAATTTTAAAACCCATGATATTCAACTTCCTGTTGACCTTTCTTCTTGTCGCTTTAAACGGATTCTTTGTCGCAGCAGAGTTCGCAATTGTCAAAGTGCGTCCTTCACAAATTGACACGTATGAAAAAGCGTCAAAAACCATACGAAAAACCACCCATCAAATTCTACAACAGCTCGATAGCTATCTCGCTGCCACACAATTGGGCATCACTTTGGCTTCTCTTGGTTTGGGATGGGTCGGAGAAGGGTTGATCGCCCAAGTATTAAAAAACATTTTTGAAACGCTCGACCTCGGAATTTCACCTACAGGCATACATGCCATTTCCATACCTTTAGCCTTTGCAGCCATTACCTTTATGCACATTGTTTTTGGAGAATTGGCCCCCAAATCCATCGCAATTAGAAGCCCAATCGCCACAACTTTATACATTGCCCTTCCGCTGAAGATCTTTCACAGCCTCTTCAGCCCGTTTATCTGGATTTTAAACGGAATGGCCAACATGCTGCTCAAACTCATCGGCCTCCATCCGATAAAAGAAGGAGAAGCCTTTACTGAAGAAGAACTCAAGCTCATCGTTACCGAAAGTCAAGAAGAAGGAAGTATAGAAGAAACGGAAAGAAACCTGATCTACAATGTCTTTGATTTTGATGAACGATTGGTAAAAGACATCGTCGTTCCTCGAACCGAGATCGTTTCTATAGACCGAGCTGATCCGATTGCACAAGTTTTTAAAGTAGCATTGGAGAATGGATTCTCCAGGTATCCAGTGTATGAAAAAGAAAACGATCACATCATCGGGATGCTCTACACCAAAGACCTTCTAAAAATTATTCACGAGGATAAAAAAGAGGACTGGACCGACCACATTCGACCTCCCCTTTTTATCCCTCAACATAAAAAAATCAAGAACCTGCTTACGGAAATGCAAGTTAACAAAATCCAAATGGCACTGGTGGTCGATGAGTATGGAACAATGGTAGGATTGGTCACCATAGAGGACATTCTGGAAGAACTTGTGGGTGAAATTCAAGACGAATACGACAATGAACCCCCATTTGTCGTCCAATTGGACGAGACCACTTATAAGATTGATGGACAAAAATCCATTTCCGACATCAACAAGCACTTACCGGTCAGTATATTAGAAAGTGCTCAATTCAGTACAATCTCCGGGATCGCTTTGGAGCATTTTGAAAACTTCCCAGAAGAAGGTAGCCGGTTTATCCACGGAAATTACGAATTCAAAATTATCAAAACAGAGGGCCATGTAGCCACGCAAGTATTGGCAAAACTCATTAAAAATGAAAACATTATTTAACCCCTCTTAAAGGAACTCGAAACCTATAAAGGGCTTTGAAAAAAGCTTTCTTCAATCAACTCGTTAGTAAAGAGAAAGTTGATTTTCAAAAAAATCCCTACAAAGAGTTCTTTTCAAGAAGAGGAATTCGTATTTTCAACAAGATGCAGCTCATGGTCAATAGACAACCCTTTAACTTATGAAAATTCTTATTGTAGAAGATGAAATGGAATTGTCCAAATCCCTTGAGGAATCGTTGATCAAGGAACAATTTATCGTTGAAGTTGCGTTCGATTTTGCCACCGCTTCGGAGAAAATATTTCTCTACGAATACGATTGTATCCTCTTAGACATCGGACTTCCGGACGGAAGCGGACTGGAAATTTTAAAACAGTTGAAAAAGGCGGGGAAAGCAGGAAATATTATCATTATTTCGGCCAAAGACTCTCTGGACGACAAATTAGCAGGCCTCAACCTAGGAGCAGATGATTACTTGACCAAACCCTTTCATATCGCTGAACTCAACGCCCGAATAAAGGCGGTTTTAAGACGAAAAAAATTAGATGGAAAGCAACATCTACAGTATGGAAACCTCCGCTTAGATTTGGAAGAACGAAAGGCATACGTCGATCAAAAACACCTGCCCCTAAATCGAAAAGAGTTTGATATTCTCAACTATTTTTTATTCAATAAAACCAGATTAGTTACCAAAACGGCACTGGCCGAGCACGTCTGGGGAGACAATATTGATCAGGCGGACAATTTCGACTTTATCTATTACCAGATGAAAAACATACGCAAAAAGCTTCGAAAAGCCAAAGCAGATATAGAGATCGAAGCTGTTTATGGTGTGGGCTATCGCATCGTTGAATCATGAAGCTTTTAAATCAATCCATAAAACATATTTCTATTTCCATTCTGGCCATCATCGGAATATGGGGGGTAGTTTTCTTTTTCAACATGATCGCTGAAATCAAAGAAAATGTAGACGATGGACTGGACAACTATAAGCGACAAATCATTTATAAAGCGCACCAAGACACTACCTAGATCGG
>JAJYSO010000056.1 GCA_021793535.1 Bacteroidota bacterium
TCGCCGCCCGCAAGGCCTTCCCAGGATCTATTTCTCCTTCCAACAGGATGTTAACCGTTGCACTTTTAAAAGGCTTAGCCTGTGCCACGGGCTCGCGCTCTCCAATAACCTCAATCTCATAGCGGGTAATTTTTTGTTTCTGTTTATCCAAGATTCCCACAATATCCATTGCATTACAAGCGCCCAGTCCCATTAACACCAGTTCCATTGGGCTGGCACCTTTCGACTCCTGATTGACACTGGCATCTATCTGAACCGGCACACCGGAAGCACCTTTGGCTTCAAAGTGATAACCGTCTTTTTGTTTGATATATACTTTCATATCACTCATATTTTTAAATTGACAAAAGCTTGTGCTCTCGCTTTCTTTTTACGGTTTTGGCTTACCAAGTACCCAACAACCGTAAGGAGACAATTATACTGTAAAAAAAGAGAAAAAGCTTCCTTTCCTCCCTATAATTTACAACGTGACCTCTCGGGTAACAACCTTTTATCTTCTGAGGATTATATTTAACATTTCTTTCATCAAAACGAATCAAAATGCCCATCTTATTTCCTATATTTGCAATTCAATTTGGGAAAAATTTGACTGATTGCAACCCACAAAAATGCTAAACCAGTTTGAACTACGCATTGCTTCTTCAGGCCAGTTTTTTCCTAGTAAAATAAAGTAAAATGTCTTATCTTTTTACTTCAGAAAGCGTTTCTGAAGGGCACCCCGATAAAATAGCTGATCAAATCAGCGATGCTTTGGTTGACAACTTTCTAGCTTATGATCCCGATTCCAAAGTAGCTTGTGAAACTTTAGTGACCACTGGCCAAGTCGTTCTGGCAGGAGAAATCCGGTCCAAAGCATATCTGGACACACAAAGTATTGCACGAAAGGTAATCAACCAAATTGGCTATACGCAAGACGATTACCAGTTTAATGGAAACTCCTGTGGGGTCATCTCTCTCCTTCACGAGCAATCTCCAGACATCAGCCGCGGTGTTGATAAAGCAAGCAAAGAAGAACAAGGGGCTGGCGACCAGGGCATGATGTTCGGGTATGCTACCAAGGAAACGGAAAATTACATGCCTTTAGCCTTGGAAATCGCTAACAAAATGCTCCAAGAACTGGCCAAAATAAGACGCGAAAACAAAGAAATGACCTATTTGCGGCCGGACGCCAAGAGTCAAGTCACGCTGGAATATAGCGACCAAAATATTCCACAAAAAATCGTAGCTATTGTCCTTTCCACGCAACACGATGAGTTTGCTCCCACCGACAAAGAAATGCAAGCTCGGATCAAAAAGGACATTCAAAACATCTTACTGCCAAGAGTAATACAGCAACTACCCGCATACGTACAAGCACTTTTCAACAAGGAGATTATCTACCACATCAACCCCACTGGAAAATTCGTTATCGGCGGTCCTCATGGTGATGCGGGAATTACCGGACGTAAAATAATTGTCGACACCTACGGTGGAAAGGGGGCGCATGGAGGGGGCGCTTTCTCAGGAAAAGATCCCAGTAAGGTGGACCGCTCTGCTGCCTATGCTGCCCGGCACATGGCCAAAAACATGGTGGCTGCAGGAGTTGCAGATGAAATACTCATCCAAGTCTCTTATGCCATTGGAAAAGCTGAGCCCACCTCTATCTCGGTAAACACCTATGGAACGGCTCACGTCAACTTTACCAACCAAGAAATTACCGACAAAATCACCGCTATCTTTGACATGCGTCCAGCAGCCATTGAAAAACGCCTAAAACTAAGGCAGCCCATTTATCAGGAAACAGCAGCCTATGGACATATGGGACGAACACCTCAAATCATCACCAAAGTCTTCGAAAACCCTTATCAGGGAAAATTGACAAAACAAGTGGAGTTATTTACTTGGGAAAAGCTGGATTTTGTAGACGAAATCAAAGCCTGTTTCAACCTGTAAATCCTCCTAAAAACAACTGAAACCAAAATAATTTCCTTACTTTCGCAAGTGCAACTCATAGCGATTCTCAAATTCGAATCCTATTACAACAAAAGCGATGAAAACACTTATCAATGCTCTTCGAGTCATGGTGGGGACGCTACTTGTTTTGACAGGCATTGCCAAATTAAACGATCCGACAGGCTATGCTTTTTTGTTGCAAGATTACTTCGGAGCAGCAGGGCTACACTTTAGCTTTATCGCCGATCGCGCTCTGATCTTCTCGGTGATGCTTACCTTGGGAGAGATTGTGCTGGGCATGATGATCTTATTGGGGTACGCCATAAAACTGGTCCGCTGGATTTTCCTTTTTTCCTCAGCCCTTCTCACTTTTTTAACCCTTTATATCGCCTATTCCAGCAAACTCGAAAATTGTGACTTTATGGCAAAGGTTATTTTTCTAACCCCGGAATTATCTTTTTGGAAATTTTTCGGTTCCTTCCTCATCGCCATCGTCATCTTCCTTAAAAGTCACTTGATCACTCCTGTTTTCAAGCTAATGGTTAACAAGTGGATCCTTTTTGTCTGTTTCATTTCCAGTCTTTTTATCATCTATGAGGTGCTCACCCACCTCCCCCTTGTGGACTACAGTCCTTTCCAAGAAGGTACGTCCATTGTACAGGAAATCCAAGCGCCTCAAGACCTGGATTTTTCTCCATGGGATTTCAAAATACTCCGCGGTAAAGAAGACCTCACTCACACGGTGCTCACCCAAGAGAAGACCATATTAATCGTCAGCAGAAACCTAAAACACAGCGATAAAGAAGGTTGGGAAAAGATAAGCGCCATGGCCAAAACAGCCTTAAAAAATGAATATACCGTGTTGGGGGTGACTCCAAACACGCTTGATAATGCGGAGCTTTTCAAAAAAGAACTCGACTTGCCTTTCGACTTTGCACAAATCGATCAAAGTCAAGCTCGAAATATGATCAGAGCCAATCCGGGAATCATGGTAGTGGAAAAGGGCACCATTATCGAAAAGAGACATTGGAATAGTGCAAACCGATTAAAATTCAAATAGCTTAATTCTTATTCAATACCTGTTATGAGACAAAAAATAGTTGCCGGAAATTGGAAAATGAACTGCGATCTCGAGGAGACAAAAACGCTGCTCAAGGCGCTAAAAAGCAAGCTCGACTCGGTTGATCCAGCAGTCAACTTAATCGTTGCTCCCTCTTTTACAAACCTACTCCCCGCAGTGGAGATGCTAAAAGACACCTCTATTGAGGTTGCCGCTCAAAATATGCACCCTAAGCCCAATGGTCCCTACACCGGAGAAGTCTCCGCAAAAATGCTGTCCAGTATTGGCGTGAAAACCGTAATCTTGGGGCATAGTGAAAGGCGAAAATACTTTGGTGAAACCAAGGCCCTCTTAAACGACAAGGTGAATACCGCTTTAACGCAAAACTTTAAAGTCATCTTCTGTGTTGGAGAAAGTCTAGCAGCCCGTCAGGACAAACAACATTTTCAGGTGGTGCAATCACAGTTAAAGGGCAGCTTGTTTTACCTTTCAAAAAAAAACTGGGAGCACCTTATTCTGGCCTATGAACCCGTTTGGGCAATTGGAACCGGAGAAACTGCAACAGCCCAGCAGGCCCAGGAAATGCATGCCTTTATACGAGAAGAAATTGCGCAAAATTACGATCAACAAACAGCTGATCAGGTGACCATACTCTACGGTGGAAGCGTCAAGCCCGGCAATGCCCAAGAGCTCTTTTCCCAAAAAGACGTCGATGGAGGCCTCATCGGAGGCGCCGCTCTTAACGCGGATGATTTTCTAAACATTGCAAACTGTTTTTAAAGGTATGGCCGGTCCTTATTTTCACACCTACATCGAATTTAAATTCAGGATCGCTCCAGAAAACCCCGGCAAAGAAATCTTGATTGCCGAACTCTCCGAACAGGGCTTCGAAAGCTTTGTCGAAGCGCCTCACACGGTGTGGGCATACATTAAAAAAGACGAGCTCACCGCACACACATTGGAAAACATCCATATCTTACACTCCGCTGACTTCGACATTTCCTATGGACAACAAGAGATTGAAGAACAAGATTGGAACGCACTTTGGGAAAGTAACTTTCAACCCATTATCGTCAGTGAAAATTGTATCATTCACGCCTCTTTTCACCCTAAGAGCAATACCAAATACGACATCATCATCAACCCCAAAATGGCTTTTGGGACCGGCCATCATGCCACCACTTTTATGATGGCTCAGTACCTATTGGAGGAAAATTTAACCTCTAAAAAAATATTGGACATGGGAAGTGGGACCGGTGTCCTGTCTATTCTCGCCGAAAAAAGAGGGGCTCGCCAAGTGGAAGCCATTGATATCGATCCCTGGTGTTACGAAAACACACAGGAAAATTCGCGAGCCAACCACTGCCGACACATTCGTGTCCGCCTAGGTGATCGTCATCTTCTTCAAGGGGAAGAATTTGACTTCATCTTAGCCAACATCAATCGAAACATTTTGTTAAAAGACCTGCAAACCTATGCAAGTTCTCTTGTAAAAGACGGAACTTTGCTTGTTAGTGGATTTTATGAGCAAGATCTGGAAAGCATCCGAAACAAGTCCGAACAAAACGGAATGTCGTATGTTTCCCACAAAGAAAAAGAAGGCTGGCTTGCCGTTAAATTTACAAAAGCGACGGCAAAGGCCAACTCCCTTTAAAAATCTACTTCAAGCTTTTGAAAAGAGACAAAAATTATAGAAATTTGAAACGGGTGTAAACAGCCCTCCCAAAATAAAAACAGTTGGACGTTTTTAATATGATGAGTACACAGGAAGAAATACTGGAGAAAGAACTGACCGACACCGCTACACAAGAAGATCGGGAAAACCATCTTGTAGTTTACAACGATGATGTCAACACCTTTGATTATGTCATCACGCTGTTGATGCAAGTATGCGATCATGATTTTTTACAAGCTGAGCAATGCACCCTTCTTATCCATTACAAAGGAAAATGTGAGGTTAAAACGGGTTCCTTTGAAGATCTGGAGCCGCGTTGCACGACATTGCTCGAGGCAGGCCTGAGTGCGGAAATACAATGACTACGCGGGCTGCAGAGGCCTATAGTGGCTTGCTATACATGTTTTTGCCACGCTTTTGTAGCTTAAAAATCTAACGGCTTATTATAAAGATTATTCCAAAGTGAATACCTACATTTGCCGACTTATTCTATTTTATGAACAATTTTGAAAATTTGGGGTTAAAACCTCAATTACTGGAAGCCATTGTCGATATGGGTTTCCAATCCCCCACCACCATCCAAGAAAAAGCCATTCCGCTATTGTTAGCGCAACAAACCGATTTGATCGGGTTGGCCCAAACCGGCACCGGAAAAACGGCTGCCTTTGGATTCCCTTTGCTTCAACATATTGAAGCTCAGCACAACTATACACAGGGGCTTATTTTAGCTCCCACTCGAGAATTGTGTTTGCAAATTACTCACGAGCTACAAGCGTATTCGAAGTATCTAAAAAAACTTTCCATCGTCGCCATATACGGAGGCGCAAGTCTAAGAGAACAAGAAAGACAGATCAGAAAAGGCGCCCATATCATTGTCGCCACACCCGGAAGAATGAAAGACATGTTGAATCGAAACATGATCGACATCTCTCAAATCGCGTATTGCGTATTGGATGAGGCTGATGAAATGCTCAACATGGGTTTTTATGAAGACATTGTTTCCATTTTAAACTACGCTCCGCAGCGCAAGCAAACCTGGCTCTTCAGCGCTACAATGCCCAAAGAAGTCTCGGCCATTGCAAACGATTTCATGGAAAGCCCTGTAGAGATTACCGTAGGACAAAAAAACCAAGCTACCGGCAACGTTTCTCATGAATTCTACTTGGTCAATACCCGAGACCGCTATAAAGCGGTAAAGCGGCTGATCGACAACAACCCTGATCTCTTTGCCGTTATCTTTTGCAGAACTAAGCGCAACACTCAAAAAGTAGCCGATCACTTGATTGAACACGGGTACAATGCAGCCGCGCTACATGGAGATTTAAGTCAAGCTCAACGAGACAGCGTAATGAAAAGCTTTAGGCTTCATCAGGTTCAATTATTGGTGGCCACCGATGTAGCGGCCCGAGGAATCGATGTAGAAGACATCACCCATGTTATTCACTATGAGCTTCCGGATGATACCGAGGTATACACCCACCGCAGTGGAAGAACAGGGCGCGCCGGAAAAACCGGGATTTCCGCAAGCCTGATCACCCCGAAAGAAAAAAGGCGCATCAAAGCCATTGAACATACGATCGGACAAAAATTTGAACAAAAAAACATTCCGGATCCCGAAGAGATCTGTAAAAAACAGCTCTTCCACCGGGCAACAGAGATCACCAACACTCCGATTAACCAAGAGCTCAACACCCACCTTCCTCAGCTCGAAGAACTCTTTCAGGACCTTTCCAAATCCGAATTGCTAAAAAAAGTATTTTCAGCGGAGTTTTCAAGGTTTACCGATTACTACAAAAACGCCACTGACTTGAATCACTCTTCTCCTTCTCATGGGAATACGGGAAAAGACACGCGTTATTTTATCGGCCTTGGAGCACGAGACGGATTCACTTGGACCTCTTTAAAAGACCTGCTTCGAGAAGAATTAGACCTCGATAAAAATGACATTTTTAAAGTGGACGTGCTCAACAACTATTCCTTCTTTAACACGGAGTCCTCAGCGGAACAAAAAGTGCTCTCCAGTCTCAAAGGCTTTTCTTTTCAAGGGCGTGCCGTACAAGTAGAAGTTACTGAGAACAAACCTCACCGAAAAACACAGCGTAAAAGAAGAAGTTCGGATCGACAACGCAACCAACACCGCAGAAAGTCAAGAAGATCTCGATAAAAAGGCTAATTTAAATGGATTCCTAACAAAGTATTTATATTTTTGTTAAAACTTATCAATTAACTATTATTATAATTAGTTTCATCTATCACTACGTTATGAAAAAACGATGATGCGGCTTTCTATTTTTATCTTATTTTCCGTCTTTATAAACGCTATTTCCTTTGGGCAAGATTCGTTATCATTGGAAACGATCAAAGGGATTGTTTTAAATGCAGCTGATGACAAACCCATACCGGATGTCAACATCATCAACCTCAATCAAGTAACTGGCACCACTACTAATAAAGACGGAGAATTTCAGATACAAGCGGCCATCAACGATACCCTTTACCTGAGTTATCTCGGTTTTAAGTCCATCAATGTTCGCATTACCAAGGACTGGAAAAAATACGGAGATGTCAAAATCAAAATGACCGAAGTAGGGTTTGCCTTGGAAGAAGTAGTAATTTCTCCCCTACGCTTGACCGGTTTCCTTGAAATCGATGCCAAGAATATCCCCATTTACGACAACTCCCAATATCAAATTGCTGGCACCGGTAAGAGTTACGAGGCCGGATCCAGCAAACCCGGTGGATTTTCAAAAACCCTATCTGCGGTATTCAGTCCCTTTGATTTTCTACACAACACTTTTGGCAATAAGGCCCGGCAAATGCGCAAACTGAGAAAGATGAAAGACGACGACGAAATCCAACGTTTGCTCAGCGACAAATTTGATCGTGAGACCCTTTCTGTTCTCTTGCAAGTAAGCAAAGACGATATCACAAAAATACTGGAGCACTGCAACTATTCCAAGTCTTTCATAAAAACGGCCAACGATTTACAAATCCTCGACGGGATTAGTGATTGCTATGAAAACTACAAAGCCGTCAACAAAAAATAAGCGGAATTTTATTGGATTATGGAAAAAAGGCACTTTCAAAAGTGTATGGTCTACTTTTTTGCGCTATTCGGTAGTGTGCGGACCTTTCCCTAAACAAGTGATCAAACGAAGTAATTTTATGTATTTTTGAGAAGTGAACAGGTTAAGGATGCTGGAAAACAAAACAAATATCGTGGTCATCACAGGCGCTGGAATCAGTGCAGAAAGCGGGCTTCAGACCTTCCGGGGAAACAACGGACTCTGGAATGGATACAACATTCAAGACGTAGCTTCACCTCAGGGCTGGAAAAAAAACCCGGAACAAGTCTTGGACTTCTACAACAAAAGACGACGGGAACTAAAAAAGGTAAAACCCAACTCTGCTCACCACGCCTTAGTGGAGCTCGAAGAGCTTTACAAAGTGCAGATCATCACGCAAAATGTAGACAATCTACACGAACAAGCCGGGAGTCAGCACGTACTTCATCTGCATGGCGAGCTCCTAAAAGTGCGGAGTGAAAAAACGCCCGAGTTGATTCTCTTTTGGGAAAAGGATCTACATTGGGGAGACAAGATCG
>JAJYSO010000057.1 GCA_021793535.1 Bacteroidota bacterium
CCTGTAGACAAGATGACCAAAACAACTAAAATAGACTTAGTACTGGGTGATGGAGATCCGGAGGGAGAAAACAAAAAGAAAGAGGAGGAGCAGGAAGGCGAAGCTGACACATTGGATCCGGATACGGAGTAATATAAGCTTAATTTAATGACAGCCCCAAAAGATTATTTGTCTGATCACGACGACGAGTTATATGAACATTACCACTTTATAGCCGATCGCGGTCAAAAACCGTTGCGGGTGGATAAATTTTTAATGAATTTCATTGAAAATGCTACGCGAAACAAAATTCAACAAGCCGCTGACGATGGAAACATATACGTCAATGGGGAGGCTGTTAAGAAAAACTATAAAGTCAAAGCGGGAGATGAAGTAAAAGTAATGTTTACCCACCCCCCGTATGAGTTTTTGTTGGTTCCAGAAGATATTCCGCTAGATATCATATATGAGGATGATAGCCTTCTTGTGGTGAATAAACCTGCGGGAATGGTAGTGCATCCGGGTCATGGTAATTATTCTGGAACCTTGTTAAATGCTTTGGTTTATCATTTTGAAAACCTTCCTAAAAATTCAAGCGATCGACCGGGGCTGGTTCACCGAATCGATAAAGATACGAGCGGTCTTTTAGTCGTGGCAAAAACCGAGCAAGCGATGACCCATTTGGCCAAACAATTCTTCCATAAAACCAGTCAACGTGAATATGTAGCTTTGGTCTGGGGAGATTTTGAAGAAGAGCAGGGAGTGGTTGAAGGAAATATTGGGCGTCACCCCAAAAATCGATTGCAACAGACCGTGTTTGATCAAGATGAGGAAGACCGTGGCAAACACGCAGTGACCCATTATAAGGTATTGGAGCGTTTTGGTTATGTCACGTTGGTTTCTTGTCGGCTTGAAACCGGGCGCACCCATCAGATTCGAGTACATATGAAACATATTGGACACACGCTCTTCAACGATGCACGTTATGGTGGAGATCGCATTCTTAAAGGAACTTCTTTTACCAAGTACAAACAGTTCGTTGAAAATTGTTTTAAAATATTACCGCGCCAGGCTTTACATGCCAAAACCTTAGGGTTTCAACATCCCTTAACTGGAAAATGGATGAGTTTTGATTCCGCACTTCCTAACGATATGCAAGAGGGCATTGAAAAATGGCGTAATTATGCTAAACATGCCAAATGAAAAAGGTATGTTTTTTGAAAAGAGTAAAGTTGTAACCTAGATTACCTTTTCATAAGTGCCCGTTGAATATATTTGGAGAGCAATTGAGTCATGGAAATAATAGGTTATTTTGCGTCTATTTTAATTGGTTTCTCCCTTGGTTTATTAGGCGGAGGAGGAAGCATTCTCACGGTTCCGGTATTGTTTTATCTTTTTGGAATTAATGCAGTCTTGGCTACGGCTTACTCTTTATTCATTGTGGGGGCCACTAGCTTAGTGGGGTCGGCCTCCTATTTTAGAAAAAAGCAGATTGCACTTTCCACCGTTACCGCTTTTGGTCTCCCCTCTGTCATTGCTGTATTTTTAACCCGTAGGTTTATTGTTCCGGCTATTCCTGATGTCCTTTTTATGTTTGCTGATTTTGTATTGACCAAGGACCTTTTGTTATTGTTGTTATTCGCAATTTTGATGGTGGTGGCTTCCTACAGCATGATCAAAGGTCGTCGCATCAAAGAAAATGCACCAAAAGTGGGGACTTATGCCTTGATTGTGCAGGGGATCTTCATTGGAATGGTTACCGCACTGGTCGGAGCAGGTGGTGGATTTTTGATTATTCCCGTACTGGTCAACATGCTGCACTTACCCATGAAGACCGCCATCGGCACCTCGTTGGCTATCATTGCCGTTAATTCATTGTTGGGTTTCGTATTCTCTCTTTCCTTTATTACGGTAAATTGGTTGCAGTTGATGATCATCACCGGGATTGCCATTTTGGGGATTTATTTGGGAAGTTTTGTTTCCACCAAGGTCGACGGGAAGAAGCTAAAGCCGGCTTTTGGTTGGTTTGTTTTAATCATGGGGACATACATTCTTATTACAGAGACTTTTTTGTTGTAAATAATTGATAAAACCGAATGAGAATAGCCACTAAATTATGATCTTGCAGAGCATTGGGAAGCAGATTTTTTTTTGCTTTTCTCAGTTGATATTCCTAACGAATTCATGTTATTTTAAAAATTTAGACTATGTTTTTTAAGCACATTTATGATGAAAGTTTGGCACAAGGAAGCTACTTTATTGCCTGCCAGAAAACAAAGGAAGCTATTGTAATCGATGCAAAACGGGATATAGATACCTATTTGGAAATAGCGGCAAAGAAAAATTTCAAAATAAAATATATTACCGAGACCCATATTCACGCCGATTATCTAGCCGGATCTAGAGAATTGGCTGCTGTGACCGGAGCCTCTTTATACTTGTCAGCAGAAGGAGGGGAAGAGTGGCAATATGAATTCCCTCATCATCCTTTGCACGATGGAGATGTGCTGACCGTGGGAAACCTGAAGCTAGAAGTGATACACACTCCTGGTCATACCCCGGAAAGCATCAGCTTCTTGTTGACAGATTGCCCGGCTTCTGATAAACCTTCCATGATCTTTACCGGCGATTTTGTTTTTGTCGGGGATGTGGGACGTCCGGATCTATTAGAACAAGCGGCAGGGATAAAAGGTACTTCAAATCAGGGTGCAGTGCAGATGTGGAACTCGTTAAAACGCTTTGAGCAGTTGCCTGACTATGTTCAAGTGTGGCCGGCACATGGAGCCGGATCGGCATGTGGAAAAGCATTAGGGGCTGTACCTAATTCTACTGTGGGCTATGAAAAATTTCAAAATTGGGCGTTACAGTATAAAGATAAGGATGCGTTTGTCCGTGCTTTGCTTGAGGGTCAACCAGAGCCTCCTAAATATTTTGCAAAAATGAAGCAATACAATAAGGTCAACCGGCCTTTATTGATTGAAGTTCCAAAGTTCCCGAAATTGGATAAGGCACAGTTTTTGGCTGCTTACCAAAAGGGAATGACGGTGATCGATGCCAGAAAAAAGGAGGATTTTGCAAAAGCGTTTATTCCCAAGACGATTAATATAGAGGGGAATAACTCTTTCTCAACATGGGCAGGTTGGGTATTGGATTACGACGAACAATTTATGTTGGTTGCTGAGGAAGACCAAATAGAGGATCTCACGCGAAAGCTCATGCGAATAGGCTTGGATAACGTGTTTGGATACATTGAAGGTATTGAAGATATGGGAATCGCAGCACAAGCGGCAGATATTATCGGGTATGAGCAGATGAAAGCTGCAGTTGGAAGGGATGATGTGCAAATTTTGGACGTACGGGGAAGTACGGAGTACAAGGCTGGTCACATTCCTGGTGCAGATCACATTTTCGTCGGAGTTTTGCAAGATCATCTGGATAAGATAAGCAAGGAAAAACAGATCATTTTGCACTGTCAATCGGGAGTTCGAGCAACGGTCGCATATTCTATTTTGAGAAAAAACGGATTTGATCGTGTTAAAAATTATGCTGCTGGAATGGCTGATTGGGTGAAATCTCGAAACAATGAAAATATTTTAGCTTAAAGTTAAAAAGGAAAGGGGAGCCCGGTGTCAGGCTCCTTTTCGCTGCGATGAAAAGAAATTTATTTTTTCAAATTAAAGAAAGATCAGAACATTAAAATAGAGCGTATTGATGGGTTTTGAAATTTTATCGGATGATGAAGAATCGTTATCTCGAGCTTTAAAGAACAGAGCTTTTATTGTGGATGTGCGGACTGTCCTTGAATACCGTTTGGATCGGATGGAAAATACGGTCAACATCCCGTTGAATGAAATTCCCGGAAGAATCGGGGAACTTCAGGATAAAGCGAACATTATCGTCTTTTGTCGTAGTGGGTCTCGAAGTGAACAGGCCAAAAACTATCTTCTTCAAAACGGTTTAGAGAACGTTTTAAATGGCGGAAACAAAAGCCTTATCAAAAGGCTTCTCGCTTCCCTGTGAAGGCCACTCCTGTACCTTTTCAGCTACATGTAATTGAAAAGATAGAGCGAACTTTTCAAGGCCGGGTTATACTCGGCCAATTCTAAAACGTATAAATAAATTTCTTCGACTTCATGAGGTAGCAAAGCCTGCAGTGCTTTGTTAAGTTCCCTCGTAAATAAATCGGGATTAAAGCTGACTTTACTGAGCACCTCCTTACTAAAAGTTAACATTGCTCTTGCCATAATGTATGTGGTATGCATTTTTTTGCTCCTTGAACTTACAAAAAACAAGAGATCTAATCGCCAGAAAAAGGTACTTTAGGTTTTATTTAGCGTTTTCGAGATTAAAAAATGAAGATGAATCAGCGGTTGATTTTCAACTTGTTGATCCAGTTTATGTAGGCTTGTTTGTACCGGTTGTGTTGCCGTAAATTTTGTGAAAAGTTATGGTATCCCGGACGCTGAGGATCGGCAACAAAAAAGTAAAAATCATGATGCTCATAATGTAATACTGCATCTATAGAGGAGATGTCAGGCATGGCGATGGGTCCTGGAGGAATACCTTCATACCTATAGGTATTATAGGGTGAGTCTATTTCCAAATCTTTATACAATACTCTTTTAATCAGTGTCGTATCTTCAACTCCATTTTTGTTTTTGAGTGCGTAAATAACCGTTGGGTCAGCTTCGAGTTTCATACCTTTTTTTAAACGGTTAATGTAGACCCCGGCGACTCTTGCTCGTTCTTCAGGTTTGGCTGTTTCTTTTTGTACGATAGCAGCTAAATTTTGAACTTCATTTTGAGTTAATCCTATTTTTTCGGCTAGGTGCTGACGATCGGTATTCCAGAAACGTTGATATTCCGTGAGCATGCGGTCTCTAAATGCTGTTGCAGAGGTGTTCCAATAGAATTGATACTTGTTAGGAATGTATATATTCAATGCGGTTTCTTTGGAAAAACCTTCTTTTTCAAGGAAGTCATTATCGGTCATTGCCGCCATTAAGGAAGTGCTATCGGCTTCAATTTGCTTTGCAATGCGTTGAGCCAGTTTGGATAACCGATCTTGGTTGTTGAAGATGACTGATACTGGCGTGTTCTTGCTTCGAAGTGTAGCGATAATTTCGTTGTTGTTCATGTCTTTCCTCAGTACGTAATGTCCAGGTTTCACATGGGTACTGTATTTTTTTTGTCGGGCCGAGGCATCAAATTTATCGATGCTCTTCAATAACGGCTCTAACTGGTTGAGCACATTTTGATAGGAAGCGTCTGATTTGATGTACACTGAAGCTTCCTTTGTTGAAAAAGAGGTATTGGGCTTAAGAAGCGTGGTATAGACGAAATAACTAAAAGCTCCCATACCAACCAAGCCCAAAAGGGCGATGAGAATTAAGATGCGTTTGATGTACATGTAAAACTGAGTTTAGAGGATTGTTTTTATTGAGCAAGCGTTCCTGTAAAGACTTCCTGAGCTGGTCCGGATAACCAAATTTCTGTGAAAACTTTTCCGTCGTTTTCAAAGTGTACTTTTAAGTCTCCCCCCCGGGTTTCCATCGAAATGGGGGATTGAGCAGTGCCTTTTTCTATGGCAATTGCTATGGCCGCGGCAACTGTTCCTGTTCCACAGGATAGCGTCTCGGCTTCGACTCCTCGTTCATAGGTGCGAATCTTATGGTGGGGCTCATCCCACTCCACAAAGTTGACATTGATTCCATCGGGTTGAAAGGTGGAGCTGTATCGAATCTTCTTACCTTCTTCAAGAACGTTGACTTCTTCTATGTTTTTTACGAATTGAATATAGTGGGGAGAACCGGTATGGATAAGGTAGTGCTGTTGCTCTTTGCGATAAGAAGGGACATCGGCCATTTTAAGACTGATTTCCTCTCCTTTGATAAGTGCTTCATGTATCCCGTCCGGGGCCAAAAACACTGTTTTTTCGGAGATTATGCCGAGGCTTTGCGCAAATTTGACTGCGCAACGCCCTCCGTTTCCACACATTGTTCCTTTTTTCCCATCGGCATTAAAATAGACCATTTTAAAGTCTTCGGTTTGGTTGTGCGACGCTTCTATGAGAATCAGCCCATCAGCGCCCACTCCAAAGTGCCGGTCACAAAGGTGGGAGATAAGGCCCTGGTCTTCATGGAATATTTGATTTCGATTATCAATTAAAATAAAGTCATTGCCCGTTCCATGGTATTTGACAAATTTCAGCATTGGTCTTATTTTGTGTTTTCAAATATACAAATATTGTGCAGTTGCAAGAGCTTCCTCATTTCTTTCAAAGTGCTTTCTTAGCTTAGTCTTCAGGTAAGGAATATCGACCATAAAGAGAAGAAGACCGGCGCGGGCAGGTTTGATTTTTAGAAATGAGGAAGGTGTAATTGACGGTATGGGTAATCAGTCCCTTTGGGGTTTTGTGGGAAGGCTTGTTCCCGGATCCTTAATTTAGTGAAATTCATTCCTTGAAGGCTGCTCCTATTTCCTGTGCCATTAGCTTCATGCCTATAGTTCCCCCTCCACCGTAATACCACAGATCGGGAGTGAGGTATATAATTTTTCCCTGCTGGTATGCTTTGGTCTGTTTAACCAACTCATTTTCAATCTCTGTTTGATTAATGTCGCCTTTGTGATGTGCGGCATTTTTGTCTTCGACAAACAGGATGTCTGGGTTGTGTTCCTGAATGTATTCACTGGAAATATTATACCCGTGTAAGGAAGACTCAATGGATTTCGATACAGGCTGCACATTAAAGTCATCATGGATAAATCCGTATCTGGAATGGTCTCCGAAGGCACTGAAATTCCCGTTGTTATACCATCACAATCAAGGCTTTTTGCTGATCATCTGTATGGGCTTTGTTGTCCTCAATGACGCGATCCATTTCACGAATCACTTCCGCTCCCTTTTCTTCTACACCGAAAACTTTGGCTAGGGTTTCTGTGTTTTTTCGAATAGAACCGATATAATCGTTGTAATCCACGTCAATATAGAGTGTAGGGGCAATCTTAAGAAGCTCGTCCCGATCCTTTTCCACGCGGTGCTCAATGATAATGAGATCTGGGTTTGCCTCGTTTATTTTTTCGAAATTAGGCTCTTTGGTGCCGCCAAAATCCAACAGGGAAGGATCTGCTTTAAATTCTTTCAAGTAATCAGGAGTGTTGGACTTGGAAAAGCCGATTACATGATTAGAAACACCCAAATCCTTCATGATGTCAAGGGCTTGATAGGTATAAACCACAACGCGTTTGGGGTTTTTGGGTACGCGAATTTCCCCATATTTATCATGGACCAGCACCGTGTTTTCAGGAGAGAGTTCGGTTTTTTTAGTAGAGGAATTTTTGCAGCTTGTGATCAATAAAAATAAACAAATTGCAAAAGAAAATAAGACTTTAAAATGCATGTTTGTAGGATTAATTAATTGTAATAATGACAAAATCGGCATCCTTGATTGAAAATCACTTGGAAGTCAATATCAAAAATGTCCTTTAAAATACCCGGTTTGATAATGTCGTTGGTAGTGCCAAAGTATTTCACTTTTCCGTTTTTTAAAGCGGCTATATAATCAGAATATTGGGCAGCAATATTGATGTCGTGAACAATGAGGATGACTGTTTTCCCATGCTCATGTGCAAAGGACCGCAAGGTCTTCATGATCTGAACGGAATATTTCATGTCCAAATTGTTTAAGGGTTCATCTAACAAAATATAATCGGTGTCTTGTGCCAGTATCATGGCTAAGTAAGCTCGCTGCCTTTGGCCGCCACTCAACTCATCCAAGAATTTACCAGCAATCGGACGAAGGGCCATATAATCCATTGCTTTGGCAATAATTTCTTCATCTTTTTGATTGAGCTTTTTTCCTCTAGAATAGGGAAAGCGCCCAAACCCGATGAGTTCTTTTACTTTTAAACGGATATGGGTATAATTGGATTGGCGCAGGAAAGACACTTTGGTCGCGAATTCTTTGTTGGTGATGTTTTTGATATCTTGATCCGCGATGAAAATTTTACCGGAGTCGCTATCATTCAACTTGCTCACCAGGCTGAGCAAGGTACTTTTTCCCGCTCCGTTTCCGCCGATAAGGGAAGTGATCTTCCCTTTAGGGAAATCGATGCTCAAATCGTTCAATACGTTTAAGGCCCCGTAGTTTTTGTGAATATTGCTAATGTTTATCATAATCTGCGAGATTTCAGTAATAGGAAAATAAAATAAAGCCCCCCTATAAAGTTGATCAGAATAC
>JAJYSO010000058.1 GCA_021793535.1 Bacteroidota bacterium
TTTAATTCTCGTCGCGTTTACGAAAAGAACAAACTCTACGGAAGAAATAGTGACACCTAAAAAACTGCCAAAGTACATGTGGTAGCTGCGTTTATACACCCCAAAAGAAGAGAGGAAGCTCCCGATGCTTTTACAGCATTCCCAAATTGATGACTTCTTGTCGAGTAAGGTGCCGGAATTGACCCCGAGGAAGGTTCTTTTTGGTCAGCCCACCATAGATTACCCGATCGAGATTCTGCACTTCATATCCCAATTTAATACACATCTTCTGGATGACTTGAGGGATATTAGACGAAATCTCCACTCCGATAACCTGCTTTGATTTTTCATTGACGTATTCCACCTTATGTGGCTTTACCAATTCCCCTTTTAAACGAATGCCTTCCCTTAACTGCTCGAGATCAGCTGCTTTTAGGGGGCTGCTCAATTCCACTTCAAAGAGCTGTCGAATCGGCCTTTTGGCCAATTTTTTTTCTAAAGTTCCATCATTGGTGAAGAGTAACAGGCCTTTGGAGTTTGTCTCAAAACTACCCACTGGAACAATTTTATTCTTGGAGGCTCTGGCCACCAAATCCATAACCGTTCGGTTCTTTTTTTCTATATTCCCAGTGACAAAAAATCCCGAGGGCTTGTTCAATAGTACGTACTCCTTTTGCTGGGGGTTCAACCGTTGGCCATCAAAACGAACTTCATCATTACGATTTACTTTGTACCCCATTTCAGTAACGACTTTACCGTTTACCGTTACATTACCTGAAGCAATATAAACATCCGCTTCTCTTCTCGAACAAATCCCTGAATTTGAAATGTACTTGTTCAGCCGCATTTTGGCATCCGGATCTTTCACTTGCTTATCAATACCCACCCGCCTGTTCATTGGCTTTCTGGAGTCCTTCTTACCAGGTGTATCTGCTCTTTTTCCAGTATTTCGTTTATGTGAGGTAGGCTTCTTGGCCATGATTCAATAGTTTTGGGCAAATATATGGAATAATCCCACACGATACTGAAAGGGTATTAGATATAACATAAAAAATAACGGTGATCGACCCCAAACAAGAACCGCCCCTCTTATATTTTTACCCTTCCTTTTTTAAGAGATGCCGTAGAGCAGATGGCCTGAAAAGCAGGCTTCTATTTTTTACCACAACTTGATTTTTATGCTTTTTTTAAAAAAAGTAGATTTTACTTGCATTTATCAAAAATAATTTTAGATATTTGTTGCGTTAACAAGTCGAACCATGAAAAGATTAATGCACATGCCCTTTATGATGATGTGGAATACTCCACAGGGCTTGTTGTTTGCTTAATCTTTCCACCAATCATAAAAAACAAATAACAAGCCTTTGAAAAACAAAGGCTTTTTTTATTTAATACGAAGAATGTATACTTTAACTCTTGATATGGCGATGCGAATGATGGACATGATGATGTCCCCACCCTGCTATGGCCAAAAATGGAAGAGTTAAGCATAACCCGAAAAAAACTCAAAGTCCTTTTGGCCATCCAAAGGGACTTTTTTTATATCAGAAACTTAATTTTAAACCTTTAAATTTTTTATTATGAGCAATTTCAAATTTGCAACCCAAGCTGTACGAGCCGGCCACGATCCAAAAACCTCAAAGTCATCTCTGGCCACGCCCATTTACCAAACGGTATCTTATGTATTCGAAAACAGCGATCACGCAGCAGGAGCCTTTAACCTTTCCATTCCTACACCTCTTTACACGCGGTTGAACAATCCAACCAACGGCGTTCTTGAACAACGCATTGCTGCACTGGAAGGAGGAATTGCAGGTATTGCAACCGCTTCTGGACAAGCTGCACTCTCAACCACTTTCTTAACCCTACTCAACACAGGGGATCATGTAGTCTCCTCAAGCAGTATCTATGGGGGGTCGTTCAACTTATTAAATCACACCTTACCTCGCTTTGGAATTGAGGCCACTTTTGTGGAATCCTCGGATACGGAAAACTATCGTCGTGCCATTCAGCAAAATACCAAAGCCATTTTCCTGGAGTCACTCGGCAATCCTCGATTAGACATTATCGATATTGAAGCCGTGGCTAAAATTGCGCAAGAACACCAAATTCCCCTCATTGTCGACAATACCGTAGCTACGCCTTATTTATTACGCCCGATTGAGTATGGAGCGAACATTGTAATCCATTCCATCACCAAATATATCTCCGGAAACGGAACCTCTTTGGGAGGAATTATTATCGATGGTGGAAATTTCGATTGGACTAACGGTAAATTTCCTGAATTCTCGGAGCCGTCCAAAGGATACCACGGATTAGTCTTTACCGAAGCATTCGGAAAAGCAGCCCTAACGGGTCGGCTCGTCGCTGAAGGTCTTCGAGATTTCGGAGGAGCCCTCAGCCCTTTTAACGGGTTTCAGATTCTTCAAGGCTTGGAAACTTTACCCTTGCGTATTGAAAAGCAGAGTAAAAATGCATTGGCTCTCGCACAATGGCTGGAAGCACAAGAAGAAGTGGCTTGGGTAAATTATCCGGGATTAAAATCCAGTAAGTACTATGCTTTAGCCCAAAAGTATTTGCCCAAAGGACAAAGTGGGGTCATCACTTTCGGGCTTAAAGGAGGCTATCAAGCGGCCAAAAAGACGGCAGACGACACAAAATTATTTTCACTGATGGCCAATTTTGGAGATTCCAAATCGCTCATTATTCATCCGGCTTCCACCACACACCAGCAACTCACAGAAGAGGAGCAAAAATCTGCAGGGGTTTCACCGGATCTCATTCGACTCTCCATCGGATTAGAAGATTTGGAAGATCTAAAAGCCGACCTCAAACAAACCTTTAGCGTTAAAGCAACCGCAACGGCTTAATTCGAGCGCTCTCATAATATGGGTGGAGAAGAATTACTTGTCTTACAAGACGAAATTGCTCATCCCTCTTCTCCACCCTCTTTTTAAAGTTTACATTTGAATCCTTGATTTCATAACTGTTTATCATGTCAACGCTTTCTACTCCGCTGTCAACAGACCAAAAAACAAATTTGTTACAAGAAATTCTTATTGAAAACGTCGTGCTTCCCAACCAGAAGCGAATGGATTTTGTATTGACCTATCAGCTTTTTGGGCAACCTTTACACAAGGCCCCGATTATTTTGGTAAATCACGCCTTGACGGGCAACAGTGAAGTAGCAGGAGAAAAAGGCTGGTGGAAAAAATTAGTGGGTGATCATCAAATTGTCGACACCACACGCTTTAGCGTCATTGCCTTTGATATCCCGGGGAACGGATATGATCAAAAGGAAGCCCACCTGCTTAGTGACTATACCCTATTGAACACACAAACAGTCGCGGCTTTATTTTGGAAAGGGTTGGAAAAACTAGGCATCTCCCAACTCTTTGCCGTATTGGGCAGCAGCTTAGGCGGAGGAGTCTCATGGGAAATGGTCTTTTTAAAACCAAAATCCATCACTCACCTTATTCCTATCGCGACCAATCTAAAAGCATCCGATTGGCTGATTGGAAATGTATTGGTCCAAGAACGCATTCTCAACCACTCTTCCCATCCCATCGAAGATGCGCGTATACACGCCATGCACCTTTATCGGAACCCGGCCTCTTTTAAGGAAAAATTTAAAGGAGCATACAAAACCGAAGAAAATCAATACGCCATTGAAAGTTGGTTAAAATACCACGGTTCTGTATTGGAGCAGCGCTTCACATTGGCCGCCTATAAAGAAATGAATTATTTGCTCAAAACCATTGGAGAGTGGATTACTTCAGAAGACCTCCGAGAATTTGCACAATCTACAACCAGCCATATCCATTGTATTGTTGTAGATTCTGACGGGTTGTTTACAAAGGCTGAACAGGAGCATACCTTTCAAACCCTCAAGCGTTACGGAGCCCCTATTTCTTATCAAGAAATCCAGTCTATCCACGGCCATGATGCTTTCCTAATTGAATATGAACAGCTCAATGCGCTCTTAAAACCTATTTTTGAAAACCTATGATCATCTTAAAATTTGGCGGCAAGTCCTTAGCCTCCAGTCACACCTTTGACAAAGTTCTAGAAATTGTCAAAACCAAAGCCAAGGCCTATCGTTTGGCTATTATCGTATCGGCCATCGGGGACACTACCGATATCCTGGAGCGCATTTTGGATCAAGCGCGCAACGATGAGGATTACTCCTCCAGTTTTAAGGCCTTTCAAGATCGAGACTACCATCAACAGCTCGATCTAAGACAGGAATTGGGCATCTTAAAAAAACTGTATGCCGGCGTCAATTTACTGGGGGACTACAATTTGAAGGTCAAGGACCAAATACTGGCTCAAGGAGAGCTGATTTCCAGTAAAATCATTGCCTATCAGCTCAATAAACAAGGCTTAAAAGCGATTCCAGTGGACAGCCGAAAGATCTTTATTTCGGATCGCTGTTTTGGAAATGCTCAAGTCTTAGAAACGCCCTCTAAAGCGAAAACGCAGGCGTTTTTCCAAAATCTTCCCCCGGATCATATCGCTGTAGTAACTGGTTTTATCGGGGCTACAGAAAAAGGAGAAACCACCACATTCGGTCGTAACGGCAGCAATTACTCTGCTTCTTTACTGGCTAATTTTCTACAGGCCAAGGAGCTCCAAAATTACACACATGTCGATGGTATTTTCACAGCTAATCCAGAATGGGTAAAGGCCGCCACAAAAATTGAAGAGCTCAGTTTTAATGACGCCAACGAGTTGGCAAATTTTGGAGCCTCCATATTGCATGCAAAGACCATTTTACCACTGGTAAAAAGCAACATCCCCTTGCGGATACTCAATACCTTAAACCCCGACAACTCCGGAACCTTAATCTCGGGAAAAACCACTGAAAAAGGTATCAAATCACTCTCCATAAAAACAGACGTTGCCCTTATCAAGCTCGAAGGGCGTGGCCTGTTAGGAACGGTAGGTGTAGATTCGCGCATCTTTTCAACCATGGCCCGTGAAAACATCAATGTGGGGGTGATCTCTCAAGGCTCCTCAGAGCGGGGAATTGGGTATATTGTGGCCGATCAAGACGCTCAAAAAGCGGCCCAGGCACTCAAAAAGGAATTTCAAAACGACTTTTATGCCAAAGATGTCGACAGCATCGAAATCCAAAAAGACTTAGCGGTGATTTCCATCGTCGGACAAGAGTTAAAAGATTTTGATTTAGCCTATTCCGCATTGGTCCGACATCACATCGTTCCTGTCTTATTCAACACAGCCATTACTGGAATGAACGTCAGTCTAGTAGTGAAAAAAGAGCAAGCAAAAAAAGCCTTAAATGTCTTACACCAACAGCTCTTTAAAACGCATAAAACGGTAAACATTGCCCTCTTCGGTTGCGGGTCCGTGGGGGGAACCCTTATTCATCAGATCCAAGCTGAACAAGAAAAAATCTTAAAAGAAGAGGGGATCGACCTGCATATTTTTGCTATTGCTAATTCCAAAAAGGCATTGCTTTGCACAGCAGGGTTCACTGCGGATTGGAAGACGGAATTGGAAACAAAAGGAGCACCCTATACGGTTGAGACCATTATAGAATTTGCTCAGGATCACTTGCTCGAGAATTGTATTGCCATAGACAATACGGCCTCTTTATCCTTTATAGAGCATTACATCCCCTTGGTCGAAAAGGGTTTCCATTTGATCTCTTCCAACAAAATGGCCAATGCCCAACCCTATCCTTTTTATGCAGCCTTGAGAAAGACCTTGCAAAAATACCATAAAAGATACCGTTATGAAGCCAATGTAGGGGCTGGTCTTCCACTTATTGACACCCTTCGTCTATTACATCAATCAGGGGAAAAAATCCTTAAAATACGAGGAGTATTCTCCGGAAGCTTAAGTTATATTTTCAATACATTTTCCGATACGGACACCCCTTTTAGCAAAATCATCAGAGCAGCTTTGGAAAAAGGATTTACCGAGCCGGATCCCAGAGAAGATTTATCAGGACAGGATGTCGGGCGCAAATTATTAATTTTGGCTCGAGAGCTCGGGGCCACAGTGGATCTCGATGCAGCGGACATTCAAAGCCTCATTCCCTCAGCTTTGCAATCCCTTAGCGCAACCGATTTTTTAGCACAATTGGAGAACTTGGATCTCATCTTTAAAAAATTAAAGGAAGATCTGGCCGAGGATCAGGTGCTCCAATATGTGGGTGAATTGCAAATCCAAACAGCCCAATCTCCCACACTAGAAGCAAAATTAGCTAGCTTTCCAAGACTTTCCCCAATTGGGAGATTACAAGGATCTGAAACTATCTTTGAAATTTTTACAGAAAACTACTTGGATTATCCGCTCATCATACAAGGCCATGGTGCCGGAGCAGAAGTGACTGCTCGAGGTGTTTTCAGCGATCTTTTAAAGTTGTCTACCATTTGCCATTAGAAGGATTCTTCTTCGCCAACACTTGGTCTTTTCCCGCCTTTTGGGAAATAAACGTTGTTTCTTATCTTTTATTTCTAAGCTTTTCTGTCTTTGAAAGGTTTTTTTGTACAACTTTTGTATCATCTTGATCACGTAGAGGGTTGACGCACTGTACGATTATATCTACTATATCGGGAAATGAGCCAAAGATTGGTCTATCCAATGGCAAAAAAAGGACTAGCTCCACGGCTTAAGCCCAACATTCATGTAAAAAGCGGTGTTTAGACATTTTAACAAAATATTAAGTGTTCTCGACGCAACCTTTTCCGCTCTTTCCCATCTATTAAGAAAGGATCACTCAGTTTATTAAACTCATTTAAAATTTTATATGCACCATGAAAAACAAACTTCGTTTTAAATCCACACTATTGGTCTTGGCTTTTGTCGGAATCCTTTCCTCCTGCTCCACCAATGACGATACATATGAAGTGGACCCGGAGCAGATTGCAGGTTTTATGGCCATCAATACAGTAACCGATCAGCAGCAAATCGGCGTTTCTCTGTCCGGTATATACGTCGGCCAACCTTTACCGTACCGTGCGTACACAGGAGGCTATGTCAATATTTTTCCCGGCGAACGTTCGACAGATGCTTTTTCCCCATACAGTGGAAATACGCTCAGTTCAACTTCCTTTACTTATGAAAAAGGAAAGTATTATTCCTTATTCATTACCGGAAGAAAAGATGATTATCAAAACATCATCGTTGAAGACAATCTGGATGATCTCGCTGTAGAGGATAGCATTTCTTATGTTCGTTATATTAACGCCATCCCCACTAGAGAAGCTCCTGAACTTACCTTAGCCAACGACACCGATACACTCATAAAAGAAAAAGCAGCATATCAAGAGGTCTCTGCTTTTTTAAAGGTAAAGGCCAAAGAATTGACTGTTCACGTAAAAGGAGACAGTATAGCAACTGAAAGGACAATCGAATTAGAAAATAGAAAAATATACACCTTACTCATTGTCGGCAATCCGGAAAGTACTGATGACCTTAAAAAAGTACAGATTCGCTATATCGAAAATGGAAGACTTATCGAGGACCGAGACGAAGACCAACAACAACAAAGTATCAATTTAAACTAACTAAAAAAACTATTCAAGGCAGCTATTGTTCGAGGCCTTCAGGAAGTGCATTCGATCCATAAGAAAAATTTTGTTTAATTTTCCCTTCTATCGCGAGGCGTTAATTCGATCAACTTAGCAACTTCCTATATGCATTTTTAACACTATCTATCACTATCTATTTTTATTGTATAACTTAAAAACCTAAACGAATGAACTATCGAAACCCAATTATCATGAAAACCACTGTATCTCTTCTCTTCGCGACCCTCATCTTTGCAGCGATGAGCTGTAGCAGCGATGATGTTCCCAAAAACACCGCACAATTAAGACCCATTGACTCCATTGCTGTTCCGGATACCGTGGTGCTGAATAAAGATTATAAATTTAAGATTTACTATGAAAAATTAACGGAATGTGATCAATTCAGTCATTTTCAAGTCAATCCTGATCAGCAGGAAGAAGAAAGCAACAACACTTATTTTGTGGGAGCGATTGTCACGGTCTACAACCAAGAGGAATGCCAAAATCTAGAAGAGCCTGAAATAAAAGAAGAAGAGATGAAATTCCGAGCAGATCAAGAAGATCCCTATACGTTTAAGTTTTGGGAAGGTGTAGACCAAGAC
>JAJYSO010000059.1 GCA_021793535.1 Bacteroidota bacterium
CTGATCCACTAGTTTCTTATCTGCCACAGCATCTCCCACCCCTTTGCTGACCACAATCTTCAAAAGTTTAGGAACCTCCATGGTATTTTGATAACTGAAACGCTCAACCAAAGCCGATTTTACTCTCTCGTTATATTCTTTCTTTAATCTTGGTACGTAATTCATATCTTCTACTAAATAGCTTCGTTAGTTGTTTTAGCAAACCGTATCTTCTTCTTGTCCTTGTCAAAACGGTAACCCACTTTTGTCGGGTTTCCCTTTTGATCCAAGAGGGCCACATTGGAAACATGGATAGCAGCTTCCGTTTCTGTAATTCCCCCTTGTGGATTGTTTGCACTTGGCTTAAGATGCTTTTTAACCGTATTCACGCCTTCGACAATGACTTTATTCGTTCTGGTGATTACTTTCAGCACCACTCCTTCGCGACCTTTGTCTTCTCCAGCGATAACACGAACTTTATCTCCCGATTTAATTTTCATTTTACCCATCTTTCAATTCTTATTAAAGCACCTCGGGTGCCAATGAAACAATTTTCATAAATTTCTCACTGCGCAGCTCTCGTGCTACGGGCCCAAAAACACGAGTCCCTCTCATCTCACCGTTTGCCGTTAAAAGAACACAGGCATTATCATCAAAACGGATATAAGAACCATCTGCACGTCTAACTTCCTTCTTAGTGCGGACCACAACAGCTGTTGCCACCTCACCCTTTTTTACTTGGCCTCCGGGCGTTGTCACTTGTGCACTGACAACGATCTTATCTCCAACCGAAGCATAACGCTTCCTAGTTCCTCCCAAAACACGAATAGTCAACACTTCCCGTGCTCCGGTATTATCGGCAACTTTTAGTTTAGTTTCTTGCTGTATCATAATTATTTTGCTCTTTCAATGATTTCAACTAGACGCCAGCATTTTGATTTGCTCAACGGGCGGGTCTCCATTATTTTAACAACATCCCCTTCATTGCAGTCGTTGTTCTCATCGTGAACGACATATTTCTTAGTTTTCAAAACGAACTTTCCATACATCGGGTGACGAGTTTTCTTTACCTCAGCAACTACAATTGATTTCTGCATCTTGTTACTGGTAACAACTCCAATTCGTTCTTTTCTTAAATTCCTCTTTTCCATTGGTATAATAGCGCCTTATGTTAGTTGTTTTCGCGTTTGGTCAATTCCGTCTGCAAACGCGCGATAGATTTTCTCAATTCCTTTAGCTGAGCAGGATTTTCCAAAGGTGCTACAGCATGAGTGAATTTTAATTCTGTATATGCTCCGGTTTGTTTTTCCAGTTCCTCGAGCAATTCGGCATCTGATAATTTAATCACTTCAGAGTTCTTCATCGTGTTCTATTCTTTATAATCTCGTGCTACAATAAATTTGGTTTTAACCGGTAATTTTTGAGCAGCTAACCGCAAAGCTTCTTTTGCTACGCTCAAGGGTACCCCACCGACTTCCATAATCATACGGCCAGGTTTAACCACGGCAACCCAGTATTCAACGGCACCTTTCCCTTTCCCCATACGAACCTCAA
Source organism: Bacteroidota bacterium (assembly GCA_021793535.1). Classification (GTDB taxonomy): domain Bacteria; phylum Bacteroidota; class Bacteroidia; order Flavobacteriales; family Flavobacteriaceae; genus JAJYSO01. Next base: position 1,534 of record JAJYSO010000059.1, read on the forward strand.
GAGGTTTCTTGGTAATCGGCTTGTCGGGGAATATTTTTAACCATAAAGACCCTTCCCGTTTCATGTAACGCGTAGCCGCAATACGTGCAGCCTCAATTTGACGCGCTGTCACAAATTCAGAATCCAAAGATTTTATCCCGAAAGTTCCATTAGAAAGTCTGTGTCCTCTTCCAGCATTCCCCTTCATCCGACCTTTCTGTTGCTTTCTATATTTTGTTCGTTTTGGTTGTAACATCAGTACTACTATTTAATCAATAAAATATCTTATTAACGCCTTCTGTTTTTTCGTCCTTCTTTACGACGGCCACCTTTGCCGCCTCCTTTATTGGAGAGCCCAACTAAAGGAGATAGCTCCCGCTTGCCGTATACCTCACCTTTCATTACCCAAACTTTTACACCAATACGACCATAAGAAGTATGGGCTTCAGCTAAAGCATAATCAATATCCGCACGGAAAGTAGACAAGGGGATACGCCCTTCTTTGAAGGATTCACTTCTCGCCATTTCTGCACCGTTCAACCGCCCGGACACATCCACTTTGATGCCTTCAGCGTTCAATCGCATTGCTGCAGCAATCGCCATCTTCGCTGCTCTTCTGTATGAAATACGACTCTCGATTTGTCGTGCAATTCCGGCAGCGATTAAATGCGCGTCAATTTCAGGTCTTTTGATTTCAAAAATATTGACTTGCACTTCCTTTCCAGTAAGTTGCTTGAGCTCTTCTTTTAATTTGTCAACTTCTTGTCCTCCTTTACCGATAATAATTCCGGGTCTTGCCGTGGTAATGGTAACGGACATTATTTTAAGGGTACGCTCGATAATGATACGAGAAACACCTGCTTTGTCCAGACGCACTCTGATATAATTACGTACTTTTTCGTCTTCGGCGATTTTATCACCAAAATCTCTTCCGCCGTACCAATTCGATTCCCAGCCGCGAATAATGCCTAATCTATTCCCTATTGGATTTGTCTTTTGTCCCATGCTTTAAATTTAGCTTTCTACAGAATTATTTTCACCTAAAACCAAGGTTACATGATTGGAGCGCTTTCTAATTTGACTCGCTCTACCCTGTGCTCTTGGGCGTATTCTTTTTAACATTCCCGCTTCGTCAACGCGGATCTCTTTGATAAACAAATTTGCCGCTTCAAGATCAGCATCTTCGTTTTTCGCTTGCCAGTTGGCAATAGCTGACAACAATAACTTTTCCAAGCGCCCAGAAGCCTCTTTAGCATTGAATTTTAAAATCTGCAATGCCTCTTCGATTCCCTTTCCTCGTACAAGATCAGCAACCAATCGCATCTTTCTTGCGGAAGTCGGACAATTGTTCAACTTAGCAAAAGCTATATTTCTCTTCTGAGCCTTAAGCTGCTCAGCTTTTTCTTTTTTTCGAGCTCCCATAACTTACTTATTATCTTTTACCCTTATCTTTTGCTCCTGCGTGTCCTCTAAAGGAACGTGTTGGAGAAAATTCACCTAATTTATGTCCTACCATATTTTCTGTAACATAAACTGGAACAAATTGTTTCCCGTTATGAACACCGATGGTTTGTCCAACAAAATCCGGTGTAATTACAGATGCTCTGGACCAGGTCTTTATTACATTTTTCTTGCCCGACTGAATATTACGTGCAATTTTTTTTTCTAATTTATAAAAGACAAAGGGTCCTTTTTTTAACGAACGTGCCATATACTATTATTTTCTTCTCTTTCTTCGTTCCACAATATATTTATTACTTGCCTTGGTCAAAGATCTGGTTTTGTAACCCTTCGCTGGCAATCCTTTACGTGAACGAGGATGACCTCCAGAAGCACGTCCTTCTCCTCCACCCATGGGGTGATCCACTGGATTCATGGCCACTGCTCTTACTCTTGGACGACGGCCCAACCAACGAGAGCGACCCGCTTTTCCAGAAACGATCAAAGCATGATCACTGTTGGAAACAGCACCAATGGTTGCACGGCAAGTCCCCAATATCATTCGGACTTCACCGGAAGGCAATTTAATGGTCACATATTTTCCTTCTCTTGCCACTAACTGCGCAAAAGAACCTGCACTGCGCACAAAAGAAGCACCCTGTCCAGGGTTCAATTCAATACAAGAAATTACAGTACCAAAAGGAATCTTAGCCAAAGGCATGGCGTTACCGATATTGGTCGGAACGTTCTCATCTGAAGAGACAATTTGCTGACCAACTTTCATTCCATTTTGAGCAATCACATAACGCTTTTCGCCGTCGGTATACTCAACAAGAGCAATAAATGCAGATCGATTGGGATCGTACTCTATACTTTTGATCTCCGCTTGGATATCTTTCTTATCCCGCTTAAAATCAATAACTCTATATCTTTTCTTGTGTCCACCCCCTCTGTTGCGCATCGTCATCTTTCCCTGATGGTTTCTACCTCCAGTTCTTTTGATGGGGCGCAAAAGGCTCTTTTCAGGTTGGTCTGTAGTCAACATATCATAACTGTTTACTACTCTAAACCTTCTTCCCGGGGTCGTGGGTTTTAATTTTTTAACTGACATCCTCGACTTTGTTATATATTACTAAAAAAATCAATCTCATCACCTTCAGCCACCTGCACAACGGCTTTCTTATAACCTGATTTCTTACCGGGTAACAAACCAGCTTTTGTATAACGCACACTGCGCTTAGGCCCCACATTCAACGTCCTCACCTGCTCCACGGTAACACCATACGCGTCCTCTATAGCCGTCTTGATCTCAATCTTATTTGCTCTCTTGTCCACGACAAAAGAATAGCAATTGTATCGTTCACTATTCAGCGAGGCTTTCTCAGTGATTATTGGTTTAATCAATACATTCATAATCAATTACTTCTTTAAATTGGATTCGATTTCCTCCAAAGAATTATCCAAAAACACAATTTTATCTGCGTTTACAATTTTATAAGTATTTAATTGTGAGGTGATTACAACTTCAGACTTTTTAAAATTGCGGGACGACAAATATACATTTTTATTAGATTCCCCAAACACAAATAAAGATTTTTTATCGTCCAATTTTAGGGCCTTCAAAATCTTTAGAAATTGCTGTGTCTTAGGCACATCAAGCTCGAAATTTTCCAGTACAATAATGTCCTGATCTTTTGCTTTTTGACTCAATGCCGAACGTCGAGCTAATCGCTTAATGTTCTTGTTTAATTTGAATCTATAGGATCGGGGGCGGGGCCCAAAAACAGTACCACCTCCTCTAAATACTGGAGAGGTAATGCTTCCGGCACGAGCCGTACCTGTACCCTTCTGTTTTTTAATCTTTCGACCGCTTCCTTGAACCTCAGCGCGCTCCTTAGCTTTATGCGTACCTTGACGACGATTAGCCAAATGTTGCTTGACATCCATATAAATCGCGTGGTCATTTGGCTCAATGCCAAAAACCTCATCAGCAAGTTCAACTTCCTTGCCGGTCTTTTTTCCTGAAATATCTAATACACTTAACTTCATCACTACTTCTCAATGGTTACATAAGCATTCCTGTGGCCGGGTACACAACCTTTTAAAATAATAAGGTTCTTCTCCGTATCCAGTTGCAATACTTTTAGGTTTTTAACTTTAACTCGATTACCTCCGGTTCTTCCCGCCATCTTCATTCCCGGAAAGACGCGACCCGGATAAGATGCGTTCCCGATCGAACCTGGTGCACGCAGCATACTTTGCTGACCGTGTGTTCTTTCCGATCCCTGAAAACCGTGTCTTTTGACAACCCCCTGAAATCCCTTTCCTTTGGAAACTCCAGTAACATCCACAAACTCTCCTACCACGAAATGTTCCACGGTGATTTGATCACCTAATTTGTAATCCGCTCCAAAACCTTGAAATTCAACGACTTTTTTCTTAGCACTAGTGCCAGCCTTTTTAAAATGGCCTTCGGCAGCTTTAGAAGTGTGCTTGTCTTTTTTGTCATCGAAACCAAGTTGAAGGGCTTCGTACCCGTCTACCTCTTTGGTTCTGACTTGGGTAACTACGCAAGGACCTGCTTGTATAACTGTACACGGTACGTTTTTGCCGTGCTCGTCATAAAGGCTGGTCATTCCAATTTTTTTTCCTATTAACCCAGACATTGTTATAATTATTAATTTACGTTTCTATTTACAATACTTTAATCTGCACATTTACCCCACTGGGCAACTCAAGCTTCATCAAGGAGTCAACCGTTTTAGTCGACGAGCTGTAGATATCGAGTAAGCGCACATAGGCGTTTAATTCAAATTGCTCTCTTGCCTTTTTGTTAACGTGAGGTGAACGCAATACGGTAAAGATTTTCTTCTTCGTAGGTAGTGGAATAGGGCCCGCTACTATTGCCCCCGTTGTCTTGACGGTTTTCACGATCTTTTCGGATGATTTATCCACTAAGTTATGATCGTAAGACTTCAATTTGATTCTAATTCTCTGACTCATTTTTATAACCCTTATGCGTTAGTACCTACTTCAGCTTTAATAATATCCTCTTGTATGTTGGCAGGTGTTTCTTGATAATGTGAAAACTCCATAGTAGAGGTTGCACGCCCAGAAGAAAGTGTCCTCAAAGTCGTTACATAACCAAACATTTCTGACAACGGAACATCGGCTTTAATGACTTTGGCTCCAGACCGATCAGACATGTTGTTAACTTGCCCTCTTCTTCTGTTCAAGTCTCCAACGATATCTCCCATGTTTTCCTCTGGAGTTACCACTTCGATTTTCATGATGGGTTCAAGAACCACAGCACCTGCAGCTTTTGCTGCACTTCTATATCCAATTTTCGCAGCCATCTCAAAGGACAACTGATCAGAGTCTACCGGGTGAAAAGATCCATCCTTTAACACCACTTTCAACGTATCCATCTGGAAACCGGCCAAAGGACCATTTTTCATCGCTTCTTGGAAACCTTTTTTGACAGAAGGAATAAATTCTTTTGGGATACGCCCTCCTTTGATCTCGTCGACGAATTGAATTCCTTTTTCTTCAAAATCATCATCTACAGGTCCCATCTCAAAAACAATATCCGCAAATTTTCCGCGACCACCAGTTTGTTTTTTATACACTTCGCGGTGTTCGGTAGTTTTGGTCAAGGCCTCTTTGTATTCTACTCGAGGTTCTCCCTCGTTAACTTCAACTTTAAATTCACGTTTTAAGCGATCGACCAAAACTTCAATATGCAACTCGCCCATTCCCGAAATAATCGTCTGGCCAGAAGCCTCGTCCGTCTTGACCTGGAAAGTAGGGTCTTCTTCTGCCAATTTGGCTAAAGCCATACTCAATTTATCAATATCAGCTTGTGTTTTTGGTTCAACCGCAATACCAATCACAGGGTCTGGGAAGGTCATGGATTCCAAAACAATAGGGTGATCCAAATCCGTCAAGGTATCTCCTGTCTTGATCTCTTTAAAGCCAACTGCCGCCCCAATATCTCCTGCTTCAATACGATCGATAGGCTCTTGTTTATTGGAGTGCATTTGGTACATTCGAGAGATACGTTCCTTTTTACCGGTTCGTACATTCAGCACATAAGACCCCGCATCCAATCCGCCGGAATAGGTTCTAAAGAAAGCCAAACGCCCTACAAAAGGATCCGTCGCAATCTTAAAGGCCAGCGCAGAAAAGGGTGCATCTGCATTTGGTTTACGGATTTCCACATCTCCTGTTTCCGGATTCTTCCCCTCGATTGCCTCTACATCAATCGGAGAAGGTAAATAGCGCATTACCGCATCCAACAATGCCTGAACTCCTTTGTTTTTAAAAGAAGATCCACAAAGCATAGGAATAATGGTTTGATCTATGGTTGCCGCCCTAAGAGCTGCAATAATCTCGTCTTCTGTAATAGAGTCCTCATCCTCGAAGAATTTCTCCATCAACTTCTCATCGTACTCCGCAACCGCTTCAATTAATTTTTCTCTGTATTCCTGAACGTCGTCTTTTAAATCTTCAGGAATTTCTATTTCTTCAAAAGTCATCCCCATGTCTTCTTCGTTCCACACCAACGCCTTTTTAGAAATCAAGTCTACCACCCCTTTAAAATCCATACCGGATCCTATGGGGATTTGCAAAGGAATGGGGTTTCCACCCAACATTTCTTCAATTTGTTTACATACTGCAAACATGTCCGCTCCCTCTCGGTCCATTTTATTACAAAAACCGATTCGAGGAACGCCGTATTTATCCGCCTGACGCCAAACAGTTTCCGATTGAGGTTCCACTCCATCAGCCGCACTAAACAAAGCAATCATTCCATCCAAAACTCGAAGAGAACGCTCCACCTCAACAGTAAAGTCAACGTGCCCCGGGGTATCGATAATATTCATTCGATAGTCGTGGCCACCGTATTTCCAGATACAGTGTGTCGCTGCAGACGTAATGGTAATCCCTCTTTCCTGCTCTTGCTCCATCCAGTCCATCGTCGCGGATCCATCATGGGTTTCCCCAATCTTATGGTTGATCCCCGTATAGAACAAAATACGCTCTGTTGTCGTGGTCTTTCCTGCGTCAATATGCGCCGCAATACCTATATTTCTTGTATATTTTAAGTCCCTATGTGCCATAATATATATTAGAATCTAAAGTGA
>JAJYSO010000060.1 GCA_021793535.1 Bacteroidota bacterium
GGACGTACAAATCATAATGGGCATCAAAATAACCTCCTCCATCTGCAAATAAATACCACTCATCTTTTTGAACTTCTACCCAATCCGAATAAATCACGTTGGCCGTTCCGGGGTCGCCTTTATCGCCTTTAGGCCCTTTTAGACTGATTCCGGTTCCCCAAAATGTTGTTCCTATCACGGCAAAACTTGCTTTCGGCCCATATAATTTATAATTGGTTTTATCCAGATAATAGTCTCCTGTGTTTCCCAGTGTGGAGCTTGGAGTGCCATCGCCGGAGAGGATGGTACTGCCTTTGTCTCCTTTATCTCCTTTTGCGCCGGTATCCCCTTTGTCTCCCTTATTTCCTTTTGCGCCGGTGGCTCCTTTGTCTCCCTTTGCTCCCTTACTACCGGCGAGACTTATTCCTTTTCCCCAGCCTTTTCCATCTTTTGGGCCATAGAGTTTGTCGGCACTCAGGTCAAGGTAAAAATCACCGGTCTTTCCGGTAGAACCAGCCGGTGCCTTAGTGCCCGAGAGCGTGGTATTGCCATTCTGCCCGGTTGCCCCAGTTTCTCCTTTAAGGCCTTGTTCTCCTTTTGGTCCCATTGGCCCCATTTCGCCATCATCGCCGCTACAATAACTGAGCGATATGGCCATGATACCTACAAAAAATAAATATATTACACGTTTCATAGTCATTGGTTTTAAAATTAAATTATTAAAATTATTCTTATTCAAACTTATTGATAGTCATTGTATGCTGTTAAGTCCAATGTGTATGCTGCCCGTTTGGATGAGTAAATGAGGCGATTGATTTAGTCTTGGAAATTTAAAAAAGTCCGGTACCGATGTTTTTCTTCTTTTTGTAATTGGAGGGGATTTCAAATAAGATGTTTGACAATTTGGCTTGTTGAATATTTTGAAGCTCCAGACGGGTTGTCACGCCATGCTGGCGGCCTTCCATACGCACTAAAAAACCATCGGCATCGGCATTTACAATCTTTTGCCACATTTTATTATTTCCCATTTGACCGCTTTTTTTATAGATGTCAATCATTTTTTGGTATCCTGGAATATCTCTACAGGTCCACATTTCAAAAATGAAATCGTCTTGATCGTCGGCAATTATTCGAACACGGGTCGTATTTAAACCGCGAATTCTTTCTTTTCCCAAGACTTCTATTCGATAATTTTGGGGGCTGTTATCTTTGTCATCGTTGAAATCCATAACGGCGTACGTCTTTTTCTTTTCGTTGATCATAACAATACGGTCAGGATCTTCCATATAGGAGAGGGTGGTTATTTGCATTTCGCCCAACATGGGGATTTTGGTGATTACTTCGCTTCGCGCTCGTTTGAGCCCAGTGGAGGAGTAGAGTTTGAGGTACATTTCAAATTCACCCATTGCAGCGGGTAAATCTTGCCCTTGCCCGGTATCGGTATTGAGTTTATATTCTATATAAAAATCTGGGCCTGAGCCGGTAATTTGTAAATCGACATTTTCATTTTGAGAGATTGCGGTTGGTTGTGCCGTTTCAGTAGCATGTATCGGGATATCGGTATCTGTCGTTTTGTTTTTTTTAGATGTTTTGGCCCAATCCAGAACGGCCTCTTCGGCACCTTCTTCAGCTTTATCCATAGTTTCATCAATTTTCCGATCGACTTTTTGATCGGCTTCCCGTTCTTTTCGCTCTATACGCTCTTCTATCTTTTTTTCTATCTTTTCGCCAAGCTTTTTAAAAATTTGGGCTTCTGTAGGCATGTTGAATCCGATGAGGAACAAGCTGGTAAACAGTACGAATTTTGTTTTCATGGTGTCTGGGGTCTTATGAGGTTAATAATTTTTTAGCGGATGATAATTCTCCCGTTTTCCGTTTTGTTTAAATAAGTCAGTAGGTTGAGGTCACCAAAAATCGTGACTTCGGCATTGCCATTGGCAGAAGCATTGACTTGCCGTGATACGGAAAGCATTGAGGTTGTTTGTCCGCTGGCTTGAATCCGAGCAATTTCTACACTGAGGCCTTTGGCATCTATAAAAGCTGACCTTTCGGCAAGAATCGTGACTTCGCCTGCTTTTCCATAGATCTCGATATGGCTTCTGTCTCGGGCGGCGAGATCCAATTGGGCTGCACGGACAATTCCCGAGAAATAGCCATCTTCATAGGTTTCTATGAATATATGATCGACATTGAAACTGCCCTCTATTTGTTTTTGGGCTGAAATATGAAGCTGAGGTTGAAACATTTCTTGAGGAAACACAATATTGGATCTGCTCTGGAGCGTGAGAAGCCGGCGAACATAGATGCGCAGCTGGATTTGGTTGGGCCTGAAAAAAGTGGATCCTTGACCAAATCGGAGGGATAGAAATTGGCTGTTTTTTTCAATTATCAGTCGTTTTAAGACTTTGTCGGGAGCGATGATTTCGACCCGAGATCGTCCTTGAGTCGGCATGATCTCGGCTGCTAGCGGGGCCTCTAAGATGATGTTTTCAAAATCTACGGTATAGATGCGTTCTTTTTTTGAATCATTGCTATGGTTGCGTTCTATATAAGGTACTTCTAGCCAGTTTTTAAAACTGTCGTACTGGGGGAGGCTTGGCTTTACTGCCGGATCTTGTATAACGATACAAGAGGGTATGACAAGGCAGAAGAGTAAAATCGCTATTGCTACATTTCGCACTTTTGCAATGGTAGGGAAGATGTTTTTTTTGTGTTCAGTATGGTTTTTTACAGCCCCTATCGGGCCGGGACATAAAGCAAGCCCTTTTTTTAAGGTTATTTGCACAGTGCTCCGAATATCATTTGTCCAATTTTTTTTCTTGACAAAACGGTTAAAAATACCGATGAGCAAAAAGCCAATGACGGGGGTGATTCCGATAAGAGAGAGGAGTGCGATCATATTTCTATTGTCTTATGGAATGCTTTTGAACCATTCTTGATATTTTTTACCTAAAATAGGCACCAGCTTTTCTTTTCCGTTTAAGGCGCCTATCAGCCCGATCACCCAAAGAACAACGAGTAATAAGCTTCCGAAAAGACCGAGAATCCATCCTAAGATGGGAATGACGTTGACTATGGCGAGCGCTAAGCCCGTTAATCCCAAGCCGAGTGCTTGGCGGATGTGAAGGGCTGCAAAGGCGTTTTTCTTTTCGTTGTTCATCACAAAAGCGATAATCAAACCAATCAGAGTGAGATAGGCAATAATCGCTGTTGTTTTTCCTTCATTAATAGCAGAAGCCGGTATGGTTTCTATAGGTTGTGCAGGATCTTGTGGATTCATGTCTCAAGAGATTTAGGTGTGATTAGATGTCCAAAGTTGAAAAAAGAATAGTTTTTGAAAAAAGGCCACTGCGCATAATGCCAAAAGAGTTTAGTATCCAGTGCATATGGATGAGAATTTGACAAAAGTTTTTAAGAAGGATCCAAAAAACCAAATGCAAGCTTAACCTTACCAAATACGCATCCAAACTTGTGAAATACTAAGTTCGTGTTGAAATCCATTTCTTTTTGGAGAAGCTTTCGGCAGGTTTAGTTAACTTTAGACAATCCGTATTTTATATTTTCAAGTTGCCGCTTTAAAATCCGATGATGAACTATTTTTTGGCTCAAATGATGTTGCTTGCTTTTCGCAGTTCCTATACGCTAGAGCTCCTATTTTGTGGGGCTATTGGTCTTTTGGGAATTTTCACTTTGTTGTTTTATATCCGCAGCCGGGAATTGTTGTACTTCTATTACTTTCTTTTTTTGGGTTTTAGTTTCTTAGCTGCTTATATCAATGTTTCTGAATATGATTGGGAGAACGATTTTCTGGATTTCAGTACCGGCCTGGCACGAAAGAATTTAGAACTTGTAACCCTTCTCGGACTTTTTGCCTATTGCTTATTTACTTTAAAGCTGTTGAATGTCAAAACGCAGGATGCCAAATTAAATGCTTGGATTGTGGGGTTGGCCACCATCACTTCTTTATATGCTGGGTTGTATTGGGTTTTCCATGATTATATCATCCCTTATGAAGGGACTTTCTTTATCGTTTCACGATTGATCATCTTGCCGATGAGCCTTGTTGCCATTATTGGGGTCAGTTATCGTATCCGATCCGATTTCAAGGTTTTTTTTATAATAGGAAGCATTTTTTATTTGGCTGGAGCATTACTCGGGGTATTGCGCGAAACCGTTTCGGGTATACCCTTTCCCTATTTTTATGGCCTGACGGCAAGTGCTTATTTTTATTGTGGGATTTTTCTCGAGATCATCTGTTTTACCTTAGCCCTCAATCACCGTGTCTATCTGATTCACCAACGTCAAAAGCAGACCAGTGAGCGTTTAAAGAAAAGGGCCTTGTATGAAAGAGATCTGGCCATGGTCAAGGTGTTGGGATCTCAGTCACAAACCAACCCCCATTTTATTTTTAATCAGTTTTCCGTGCTGAAGTATTTGATTCAACGCAAAGAAAACGACCGTGCCATCAAACTTTTGACCAGTTATAGCCGGTTTATTCGGCAGGTGTTGGATTTGGGGATTGAACAGGAAATCACCTTGAAACAAGAACTCGATATACTCAAGCAATACTTGCAATTGGAAGCCCTTAGAATGGAAGACCATTTTTCCTATCAATTCCATATAGATCCCCAGTGTGCTATAGAAGATATCTACCTTCCGCCCATTGTTCTTCAGCCTTTTGTGGAGCGTTTGCTTTGGAGGGATTTTCAAGTGACCACATCCCAAGATAGGCGACTGGAGGTCTGTATTGGTCATCGGGAAGAACAAGTAGTGATTGAGGTTTGTCTGTCCGCTGAAAGGGATAATTGTGGGCAAGGAGTAAAAAGCATGGTAGCGAAAGGGGACAGGATCAACAATGAACGGATAGGTATTTATAATCGCAGCCATGATTGTAAGATTAACGTTTACCGAGAGAGTCAAATGGATGAACGCGGAAGACTTTCTGCCGTTTTATTGGCGTTTTTTATAGATATCCCCCATATTTGAATTTAATCCATGTGTGATGAGACAGGTTGATACCCGAAATAGAAAAAATAAAGAAAAGTGTTTTTCTCTACTCTTAGGGGTAGTAATTGCATTTTTTCTGATGTGCTCTTCCTCTCTAGCACAGCGTTTTAAAGGAAGTATAGCACAGCAGGATAGCCTGTTACAAATTGAGCAGCGCGATTCTCTATACATTCTTAGGGCGATCGCGCTGAGTCGTCAATTGCATCAGGAAAATCATGATGCAGAAAAAGAATATTTCTATATCAACAGGGCAATAGATCGTGCCTTGACCATAAAGGACACCCTTTTGTATGCCCGGGCATTAGATGCCAAGGGCTTACTGTACCGTTTTCATCAATGGTATGGACAGGCGGTGCCGTTGCATATCAGAGCCTATGAACTCGTGGAGGATAAAGGGGAGCGCTCGGTTAAGAACCGGATGATTTATGCCAACAATGCAGGTGTGGCTGCTCGCTATAATCAGCAGCAGGCCCTCGCGGTTGAATATTATTTAAAAGCTCTTAAGCTATCCGAGGAGCATGATGATCTTCGTGATATTGCCATTGCCAGCAACGGCCTTGGCAATGCATTAAGTTATATTCCCGGGCGGGAAGAGGAAGCGCTTTATTATTTTAAAAAGGCCATGGAAGCTGAAAAAAGGAGGGATAATAGTCTTGGGTTGGCCATGAACTTGTTATCCATCAGTGGCTATTATATCGAAATGGGCCGTCGTAACGAGGCTTTTGAGAATTTACAGGAATTAAAAACCATTAATGAGACGCGTAAAGATACCTTTGGACTGGCGCTTACCGATGCTGCTTATGGACAAGCTTATGAGCAGTTGGACGGAGATTTTGAAAAGGCAAAGGCACATTATCAAAAGGCTTTGAATACCTATCGAAAGATTAACGACTACCGCAAGGAGGCTCGGACATTAGAATTGTTGGGAAATCTTGAATTTAAACGGGGGTATTTTGAGGATGCCCTCCAATATTACAATCGTGTTTTGACCATCGCCAGAGCCTATGGTCACCGATCCTTTCTTCAAAAGAGCCACCGGCACATTAGTGAGATCAAAGAAAAACAGCAGCGTTATGGTGAAGCATTGCAGCATTTAAAATTAGCCCAGGTATATAAGGACAGTATTGACCTGGCCAATCAGGAGATTAAAATAGAGGCGATCCGGCATCAATATGATTTAACAGCCAAGGAGGATCAAATTGCTCTTTTGCAGAAAGACCAGGCTCTTAAACAAGGACAAATTGCAACACAGGAACAGAAGATTAAGGAGCAGCGGATTTTCACCTTGATTTTGTTACTTATCGTTGTGCTAATCGCGGTTCTTATTATAGCTCAATACCGCAGAAGAAAGGAACGGCGATTAGCCGACCAACGATTACAACAGAAAGAAAAGTTGCTGTTACAGGCCGAATATGAAAAAAATATGGCTCAGGCTGAAATCATGGTCTCGCGGTTGCAGATTAACCCACATTTCATGTTTAATTGTTTAGGAGCCATTCAATTACTCATCCAAAAGAAAGAAAATAAAAAAGCTCAAAAATATTTGACTACTTTTAGTCGGTTTATCCGTATGGTTTTGGAGATCCCCAATCACGAAACGATTAGTTTAGCAGAAGAGCTTAAGCTGATTCGGTATTATCTCGAGTTGGAGAACAAACGTTTTGGTGAAGAGATGGAGTTTGCCATTAGCGCTCCTTCCGACACCGATCTGGCCCATGTAAAAATCCCTCCGTTGCTGTTGCAGCCTTTTGTGGAGAATGCCATTTGGCACGGTTTGCTCTTGTCCACGCAACCCCACAAAAAATTGAGTATTTCTATTTGTAAAACTCCAGATGCAACCGAAATTACTATTGAAGACAACGGGGTAGGATTAAAAGCAGCAAAGGCAAATTCACCCACGAATCAAAAGACCAAGCGCAAGAGCTTGGGGATGAAGATCACCAAAGAGCGCATTCGGCAATTTAACCAGAGCTATAATATGGAAATCAATCTTCGAATTGCGGATAAATTTCCAGATCACGGCACTTGTGTTGATCTGATTATCAAAGACAAAAAAAGAACGCATAAAACACTAGGATCATGACAGAGAAAAGAGACGTTAGGGTAGCGATTGTGGACGATGAGGTACACTGTATTGAAAGCTTGATCATTCATTTGAATGACCTGTTTCCCGAATTTCACTTGGCTTATAAGACCAATAACGTGCAGCAGGCGGTTGGAAAATTGAATGCGTTGGAGATCGATTTGTTGTTTCTCGATATTGAGATGCCCGGGATGAATGGATTTCAACTTTTGGAAAACTTTCCAAAACGGAAGTTCGATGTTATTTTTACCACAGCTTATAGTGAATATGCCCTTCAGGCGTTTAAGGCCAAGGCCATTAGTTATCTGCTAAAACCCCTTGATGAAGACGAGCTAAAGGAAGCTGTTCTCTCCTGGAAAAAGGAGCGGAGTCAACGCCAATCAGGGAAATTTCAAGACATTGAAGGATTGCTCGGGTATCTCAAAAAAGAGGGTTTTATGGAGAGCAAAATTTCCGTTCCGGTGTCTGATGGATATGAATTTGTCGAAGTCAACCGCATTATATATTGCCAGAGCGAGAGCAATTATACCACTTTTTATCTTGAAGGAGGAACAAAAATATTGGTCAGTAAGACCTTGAAAGAAGCGGAACGGGTGTTGGAAAACTTTTTCTTTATCCGGGTACACCAATCTTATTTGGTCAATCCCAATTTTATGAAAAAATTCTCTCGGCGAGATGGAGGGTATTTGGAGATGAAAAATGGCGCTATATTGCCGATTAGTCGTGCCAAGCGAGAAATGGTCGTCAACCTTTTTGATGCTGTACAAAACAAAAAATAATGCGTTTGGGCGATTGTTGACTTCAAGTGACTGACGATGTTCTTCCGTCATAAGAATTGCCTTTCTCAACATTTCATCGTTAATAGGATTTCTGATTTCTGTCTGATAGCTTACTTGGGCGGTTTTTCAATTTTTATGAGGCAAGCTGTACCTTTATGATTCTTTGTTTGCAATCTGTTTCAGGAGAAATGTCGCCTGGCAAAAGTTGAATATCCATAACCTTCTCTACAGA
>JAJYSO010000061.1 GCA_021793535.1 Bacteroidota bacterium
TTAATGGATGCCGATTTCAAACGCGTTTCATGGATCATCAACCTGGTGGGTACCTTCCTGCTGATCGGTCACTATGTCACCATCTATTTAGTGGTCATACCTTCTACAGTAGGTACACACGGAAGCTTTGGAGTTCCCGAATTCGGGGCCATCCTCTTCTTCCTCGGCTTGTTTATTCTGGTCGTGGGCACGGCACTGGGAAAAGTTCCTTTGGAAGTCAAAGGCAACCCTTATCTCAAGGAAAGCGAAAACTATCAATATTAATAAATATAAATTAAAAGACGACTATAACCGATGACTGCATTTCTAATCTTAATTATTCTAGGGCTTCTGGGAGTTACGGTTTGGCAAATCGCTAAGATTTTCCAACTCTCCAGAAAGGAAGAATCACAATCTCCCGAAGGAGTCAATGACGATAGAGACAATAAAATTCAGGGGTGGATTATGCTGATTTTTGGCATTTTCTTCTTTGGACTTATGATTCACAACTTCTGGAATTACTCCAGTTTCTATCCCCCAAAATCCGGTTCATCAGAAGGTGTAGAAATTGACCGCTTGTTTTTCACCACGATCATACTCATCATGGTCGTACAGGTCATCATGCAAGCCCTCATCTTCTACTATGGTTATAAATTTCACGGGAGAAAGGGACAAATTGCCAAATTCTTTCCCGAACATGAAAAATTGGAATTCGCCTGGACCATCGTTCCGGTCATCGTACTGGCCGCCTTAATTGTATACGGACTTTTTACCTGGTCTGATATCATGAACGTTTCTGAAGACGATGAAGACGTCATGGTCGTAGAGCTCTACGCTTACCAATTCGGTTGGAAGGCTCGGTATTCAGGAGAGGACAATACCTTGGGGAAAGCAAATGTCAAGTTTATTGAAGGCATCAACTCGCTTGGTGTCGACGAAAGCGACCCTTATGCCCAAGACGATATTGTCACTTCGGAGTTACACCTGCCAAAAGGTAAAAAAGTATTGTTTAAAATGCGGTCTCAAGACGTCATTCACTCCGCCTATTTTCCCCTATTCCGCGCACAGATGAACGTGGTTCCGGGAATGATTACCCAATACGCCTTTACCCCATCCATCACAACAGAGGAAATGCGCAAAAGTCAATACATGCGTAAAAAAGTAGAAAAGATCAACCACCTGAGAAAAGAGCGCAGCGAAGCCTTAACCGCTAAAGGCGAAGAAGCCTTGGACGATTACAACTTCGATTACTTTCTTTTGTGCAACAAAGTATGTGGAACAAGCCATTACAACATGCAGATGAAAATCGTAGTGGAAGAAGAAGATCAGTTTAACGAGTGGCTCAGTAACCAAGAGACCTTTGGAGAACAGATGTCGAAAAGTTAAAAAAGCAGCGTCCTCCCCGTTTTTAGCTAACAATTTGTAATTTTGAAATAAAGTTAAGGCTTTTTTCCTGTAATACACTATAATAGAGACCTTTGAGATATGTCAGCACCAGCAATAAATTTATCAGCACAACAGCATGAACACAATGCTCACGAGGAACATCATCAAACTTTTGTTACCAAGTATATCTTCAGTACCGACCATAAAATCATCGGTAAGCAGTACCTGATCACCGGTATTGTCATGGCCTGTATCGGTATTTTGATGTCCGTTTTATTCCGGATTCAAATCGCCTGGCCGGAACAATCACAAGCCATTTTCAGTTTCTTTTTGGGTGAAAAATGGGCACCTGACGGGGTGATGACACCCGATGCTTATCTGGGTCTAGTGACCATGCACGGAACCATCATGGTCTTTTTCGTGCTCACCGCAGGACTGAGCGGGACCTTTAGTAATTCCCTAATTCCTTTGCAAATTGGTGCACGCGATATGGCCTCAGGCTTCATCAACATGTTGTCGTACTGGATCTTTTTTATCTCTTGCTGTATCATGCTCAGCTCCTTGTTTGTACAAGGCGGACCAGCCATGGGGGGATGGACCGTTTATCCTCCTTTAAGTGCATTGCCACAGGCTCTTTCCGGCTCAGGAACCGGGATGGCGCTCTGGATCATTGCCATGGCCTTCTTTATCGCCCAATCCCTATTGGGCTCCATTAACTACATTGTTACGGTACTCAACCATCGTACCAAGGGGATGACCATGACCCGTTTACCCTTATCCGTTTGGTCTTTCTTTATCGCTGCTATTGTCTCTGTACTTTCTTTCCCCGTTCTATTAGCTGCTGTATTGCTCCTGTTCATGGACCACAGTTTCGGCACTTCTTTCTACTTAAGTGACATCTTCATTCAAGGAGAGGTATTGAGTAATCAAGGCGGTTCTCCCGTACTGTTTGAACACTTGTTCTGGTTCCTAGGGCATCCTGAGGTATACATCGTTGTGCTACCGGCCATGGGAATTGTTTCAGAGGTATTGGCCACACATGCCAGAAAGCCTATTTTCGGATATCGTGCCATGGTCGCCTCACTTTTAGCCATTGCCTTCTTATCTACCATCGTTTGGGGGCACCACATGTTCGTCTCGGGAATGAACCCTTTCTTGGGCTCTGTATTTACCTTTACAACGCTGTTGATCGCCATTCCTTCTGCTGTAAAAGCCTTTAACTGGACCACCACCATTTGGAAAGGGAACCTACAGCTCAACGCGGCCATGCTCTTCTCCATCGGGATGGTCTCCACCTTTATCTCTGGTGGACTGACCGGTTTGGTTGTAGGAGACAGCACCTTGGATATCCAAGTGCACGACACCTATTTCGTTATTGCCCACTTCCATTTGGTTATGGGGATTTCAGCCGCTTTAGGCTTCTTTGCGGGAATCTACCAGTGGTACCCTAAAATGTTTGGCAGAATGATGAACAAAACCTTGAGTTACATCCATTTCTGGGTGACTATTGTTGGGGTATACGGTGTCTTCTTTCCGATGCACTTTGTCGGATTGGCTGGATTACCCAGACGCTACTATACCAACACGGCCTTCCCTTACTTCGACGATTTGATGGATGCAAACGTGATGATTACCGTATTTGCCATCATTACCGGAGTGGTTCAATTGCTATTCCTGTTCAACTTCTTCTACTCGATGATTTACGGAGCAAAAGCCACCAAAAATCCTTGGGGTTCTACCACTTTGGAATGGACTACTCCTGTGCTTCCCGGACACGGAAACTGGCCAGGAGAAATCCCAACCGTTTACCGATGGCCATACGATTACAGTAAATTGAACAAAGACGGTACCGACTATGTCATTCCCGGACAGGACTTTATTCCTCAAAACGTCCCCATCCAGGAAAATGAGCCGGAACCTGCTCAATAGCCTCTAGGCTATAGCCATATCAACCGTTGACAAGCCTTTTCCACAAATAGAAAAGGCTTGTTCTTTTTTGAACCTTCCTAACCCCTATCCTTTTGTTCACACGGCATGAATAACCCTACCTCTTTGTTGAATTCCAATGAATAAATTTTGTGTATTTTTGTTCTCATGAACGAGCATTTAGATCCCACAGGTAACCGTCTTAGTCCGGAAGAACACGATATAGACAAGGCCTTACGTCCCTTGAGTTTTGATGACTTTGCCGGGCAGGCCAAAGTATTGGAAAACCTTCAAGTCTTTGTGCAAGCCGCCAAGCTCAGAGGCGAAGCCTTGGATCACACCTTATTTCACGGTCCTCCGGGACTGGGGAAAACAACCTTGGCACACATCTTGGCCAACGAGCTGGGGGTAGGCATCAAAGTAACCTCCGGCCCCGTACTGGACAAGCCCGGAGATCTTGCCGGCCTATTGACCAATCTCGAATTTAGAGATGTACTTTTTATCGATGAAATCCACCGACTCAGCCCTGTAGTGGAAGAATACCTCTACTCGGCCATGGAAGATTTTCGCATTGACATTATGATTGAGTCCGGTCCTAACGCTCGTAGCGTTCAACTCAACATCGACCCTTTTACCTTAGTCGGTGCCACCACTCGATCCGGATTATTGACCTCTCCCATGCGGGCTCGTTTTGGCATTTCCAATCGCTTGGAATATTACTCTACAGAACTCCTTTCCACCATCGTTCAGCGAAGCGCACAAATATTACATACCCAGATCTCTTTGGAGGCCTCCTTGGAAATTGCGGGCAGAAGTCGGGGTACTCCCCGAATTGCCAACGCTCTGTTGCGCCGCATCCGGGATTTTGCTCAGATTAAAGGCAACGGCGCCATCGACATACAAATTGCCAAATACGGACTTAAAGCCTTAAATGTCGACCAGCATGGACTGGATGAAATGGACAATAAAATCTTGTCCACTATTATCGACAAGTTCAAAGGCGGTCCGGTCGGAATCACCACTCTGGCCACAGCCGTCAGTGAAAATGCGGAAACCATTGAAGAGGTTTACGAGCCCTTTCTCATTCAGCAAGGCTTTATCAACCGGACCCCCAGAGGTCGAGAAGCCACCCTACTGGCCTATCGACACTTAGGCCGTAATCCGCGCAAGAATCAAGGAGGCGAACTCTTTGATTAACCTAAAAAACACTGTATATGTTTGACAACAAAGGTCCTCACACCCCTCTTTCTGATCTTGGAGAATTTGGTTTAATCCAGCACCTTACCGGTCACCTTAGCCCCCGTCGCCCTTCGACCATTAAAGGAATAGGCGACGATGCGGCCATCTTGGATTTTACCGGCTACCACACCTTGATCTCCACTGACATTCTAATGGAAGGCGTACATTTCGACTTGGCCTACACCCCTTTAAAGCACCTGGGTTACAAAGCAGTCATGGTGAACTTATCTGATATATATGCCATGAATGGGGAAGCCACACAAATCACTACCAGCATCGCCGTTTCCAATCGCTTCCCGGTCGAGGCGCTGGAAGAGCTGTACATGGGAATAGAGCAAGCGGCTCAAAATTACAATGTAGACCTTGTGGGAGGAGACACCTCTACCTCCCGCACCGGACTGGTGATCAGCATTACCGTTTTGGGAAAAGCCAAGCCTGAGCAGATCGTACAACGCAGCGGGGCCCAACCCAATGATCTCATCGTGGTTACCGGAGATCTCGGAGGGGCATATATGGGCCTGCGTGTGTTGGAACGGGAAAACGAAGTCTTCAAAGTAAACCCCAACCTGCAGCCTGATCTAGAACCCTACAGCTACATTGTCGAGCGCCAATTAAAACCAGAAGCCCGCGGAGACATCCCTCCTCTTTTCAACCAATTAAAGCTTGTCCCCACAGCCATGATCGACATCAGCGACGGGCTCTCCTCTGAACTGCTTCACCTTAGTGAAAATGCTCAAGTGGGGATGAGTGTATATGAAGAAAAGCTCCCTTTAGACCCAGCTGTGATCAGCGTATGCGAAGAATTCAACTTGGACAGCACCACGGTCCTGCTCAATGGAGGGGAAGATTACGAACTCCTCTTTACCCTTTCTCAAAAGGACTATCCTAAGATCAAAGGCAACCCTCATTTTTCCATCATCGGGCATGTCACTGCAAAAGAAGAGGGCAATCACCTGATCACGCGAACAGGTGAAAAAATAGAATTGATCGCCCGAGGCTGGAATGGACTTAAAAAAGAATAAGCTTTTTAGAAAGCTGATTTAAACTGCCTTAAAAAGCGAATGTCATTTTCGTAAAACATGCGGATATCCTCAATCTGGTACAGCAACATCGCAATGCGCTCAATTCCCATTCCAAAAGCAAAACCGGTGTACTGCTCTGCATCAATTTTACAATTGCTCAGCACGTTAGGATCCACCATTCCGCATCCCATGATCTCCAACCAACCGGTTCCCTTTGTAATGCGATAATCCGCTTCGGTCTCGAGCCCCCAATAGATGTCTACTTCTGCGCTGGGTTCGGTAAAAGGAAAATAAGAAGGGCGCAGACGGATCTTGGATTTCCCGAACAGCTGCTTGACAAAATAAAGAATGGTTTGTTTCAAATCCACAAAGGACACGCCCTTGTCGACATACAGCCCCTCCACCTGATGAAACAAGCAGTGTGAGCGTGCCGAGATGTCTTCATTGCGATACACGCGTCCTGGAGAAATGGTTCGAAAAGGGGGAGTATTGTTTTCCATATACCGCACCTGAACCCCTGAGGTATGGGTACGCAATAAGATTTTCTCTGGATCTGTTTGAATAAAGAAAGTATCCTGCATATCCCGAGCCGGGTGGTATTCCGGAAGGTTCAAAGCCGTAAAGTTATGCCAATCATCCTCTATTTCCGGGCCTTCGGAGACATTGAATCCAATATTGGCAAAAATCCGTATAATCTCATCCTTTACCACAGAAATGGGATGCCGTGAACCGATTCCAATCTCTTGTCCGGGTCGGGTCAAATCACCATACACCCCATGCTCTTCCCTTTTGGCCTCCAATTGCTTTTTAAGGGCATCCACTTTTTCTTGCGCCTTGGTTTTCAATAGATTTACAGCCTGACCATACGCCTTTTTATCCTCAGAAGGCACGGCTTTAAAGGCGGTGAAAAAGTCATTTAAAATTCCCTTCTTTCCAAGGTATTGAATTCGAAATGCTTCGATTGCATCGGGGTCTTGGGCATCAAACTGCTCAACCGCCTGAAGGTGGTCCTTTATTTTATCTATCATTAAAAAAGTTTTTCTGCAGAAGAATTACACAATATAGTGTTCTTCCAAAAAATAGTTGACAACTGCTTCTTTCATCATAATGCTCTGCTCTCCGGGTTTTAACGAAGGTAGAGCTGCTAGGGTCCGATAATGAGGCCATCCTTCCTCATCGTAATAGTCAAACGCATAATACCCCAACGGCTCCAACAATCTGCAAATGGCAATATGCATGAGGTCTATTTTCTCGTCCTTCTGAAATTTTTGATCAATTCTTCCCAATTCCTGAACGCCGATTAAATAAATGATAGCATCCAAGTCCATCAACTCCCCGTCGGCAAATTGATCCGACAATTTTTTTTGAAGGGTTTTCCAACGCGATCTTAATTTATCATCTCCTAACATATGGTTGCAAAGATAAATATATTACTCTTATTTTTACAACTCAGCATTTCTAAAAACAAAAATAGGCGCTCTTGATCAAGAAGCCAAAAAAAGCATTCCCATGGGTATACTTGCCGGATTTGAAAACAGCTTTCAATTCTCCTTCCTAGATGGGGTCATCGCCTTGATCCTGATTTTTGGTCTTTTTAGAGGATTTCAAAAAGGACTGTTGCTTGAGCTTTTCGGCCTAGTCGGTGCCATTTTAGGATTTTATGCAGCGGTTTATGGCGCTACACCTGTAGCCCACCTCCTCGCTCAATATACCACACTCTCCTCACAAACGCTCACCATCATCGCCTTCATCCTCACCTTTTTGTTGGCCTATCTCGCGCTTAAAATCTTAGGAAGAGTTTTAACGGCAATCTTGAATTTTTTGGCCTTGGGTCTTCTCAACCGACTGCTGGGCGCAGTGTTTGGACTTTTAAAAACCACTGTTATCCTTTGTGCCTTGCTCTTTCTGGTCTCCTTTTGGCGACCCGTCCCATCTTTTTTAAACGAAGAAAACAGCAAAACTTCCTTTTTTCTATCCCAATTCCATGCTCTGGAAGGAAAAGTCCTCCCAGTCTTTTATCAGCAGATTAATTGGCCATCAGTGCCTTAAAAAAACAAGGCTCTTTTACCTCCCAGGTGATGATCGCTCTCAATCTTTGGCATGCTCAGAAAAAAGAGAGCCCACTCCTTCCAAGTATTTTTTGGGATTGGGATTTCCACGGTGACAAGTCACACAAGAGACATCCTGTACTTGCTCCGGTTTAGGATCCGGATAATACGGTTTAAAAAATTGTTCATTGATCTGCGCGGTCATCTCAATCATCCCTCGAGCAATTAATTTAGGCATTTTTGCATCGTCAGAAAAATTAAGCTTCTCCGGATTGTCCGTCCGGGGGCTGTGGCAGTAATCGCAACGTACACCAAGGGATTTTGTGTAACTTTTCATCAACCCCATTAAACTGTCCTTAGTGATGTCTTGTGGCAAAACCTTTAGGTTTTCCCATTCCGACTGGGTCTGTAGGTTGTGCTTAACAAGACTTTGGGTGGTAAAGGCATACAAAAAGAA
>JAJYSO010000062.1 GCA_021793535.1 Bacteroidota bacterium
AGCGGTGGGGCGCAAACGTCAAGAATTAGTAGATAAATACGCAGAAAAAAGACGTCAGTTGAAGGAAGCTGGGGACTATGAGGCATTACAGAAACTGCCTCGAAATGCAAGCCCAGTACGCCTGCACAATCGTTGTAAACTAACGGGAAGACCCAAAGGGTATATTCGTCAATTTGGAATTTCAAGGGTGAAATTCAGAGAGATGGCCAATCAAGGGTTGATTCCCGGAGTGCGGAAAGCAAGTTGGTAAGTTATTAAGATAAAAAAAAGATTGAAATGTTTACAGATCCTATTGCAGATTATTTGACGAGATTGAGAAACGCTTTAAGTGCTGGCCACCGCGTTGTGGAAATTCCATCTTCTAATGTCAAAAAAGAGATTACAAAGATTCTTTTTGATCAGGGGTATATCTTGAGCTATAAGTTTATTAAGGAAGGGCAATTCGAAACCATTAAGATTGCATTGAAATACGATCGCGATTCCAAGGAATCCGTGATCAAGGAGATTCAACGAATCAGTAAGCCTGGTTTGAGAAAGTATGCAAGTTACAAGGATATGCCGCGTATCTTAAATGGGCTTGGTGTGGCCATTGTTTCCACTTCAAAAGGGGTGATGACAAACAAGCAGGCCGTTAATGAGAAAATTGGTGGCGAATTACTTTGCTACGTATATTAATTTTATAAAGGAAAAGAATTATGTCTAGAATAGGGAAAAGCCCAGTTAATATTCCGGATGGAGTAACGGTCGAGATAAAGGAAGATGTGGTGACAGTAAAAGGTAAACTCGGAGAGTTGTCACAGCAATTTTCTGACGTGACCATTCGTATTGAAGAAGGGGAAGTGATCGTAGAAAGACCTTCGGATGTAAAAGACGTTAGAGCTAAACACGGTCTTTACCGTTCATTGATCCAAAACATGGTCGTTGGTGTTTCGGAAGGATACACAAAGGAACTTGAGCTCATAGGAGTAGGGTATAGAGCTTCGAACCAAGGTCAAAAATTGGATATGGCATTGGGGTTCTCTCATAACATTGTGATGGATTTGGCTCCTGAGATAAAAGTGGAGACCATTACAGAAAAAGGTAAGAATCCGATGATCAAGTTGACCTCTCATGATAAGCAATTGGTAGGTCAAGTAGCAGCTAAAATCCGTTCATACCGTAAGCCAGAACCTTATAAAGGAAAAGGTATTAAGTATGTGGGTGAATATATAAGACGTAAAGCAGGTAAATCCGCTTAATTAGATTAGAGTTATGGCATTTTCAAAGATCAAGAGAAGAAAACGTATAAAAAGAGGGATTCGAAAAAAGATATTTGGCAGCGCAGAGCGCCCAAGATTGACTGTTTTTCGAAGCAATAAGGAAATTTATGCCCAAATTGTCAATGACGATGAGTCCAAAACAATTTTGTCTGTTTCCTCAAGAGATAAAGGTGTTGATGAAAAGGGCACTAAAAGTGAAGTTGCTTTTGCTGTGGGCGAACGCTTGGCAAAAGTCGCTTTGGATAAAGGAGTAGAAAAGGTAACTTTTGACCGAAATGGCTATTTGTTTCACGGACGAGTGAAGGCTTTAGCCGATGGAGCACGCAAAGGAGGACTTAATTTTTAAGAAATAAGAAGAAATTATGTATCAGGATTATAAGAATGTTGAATTCGTTAAACCTAGCGGTTTAGAGCTTAAGGATCAATTAGTCGGTGTTCAACGGGTTGCTAAAGTTACAAAAGGAGGGCGTACCTTTGGTTTTTCAGCTATTGTGGTTGTCGGGAATGAGAACGGAGTGGTTGGACATGGTTTGGGAAAATCGAATGAAGTTTCTGGCGCAATTGCAAAGGGGATTGAGGATGCCAAAAAGAATTTGGTCCGTGTTCCGTTGTTTAAAGGGACGGTTCCACATGAACAAAAAGGAAAGTACGGTGGTGCACGTGTATTGCTAATGCCTGCCTCTGAAGGTACCGGGGTGATTGCTGGTGGACCGGTAAGGGCTGTTGTTGAATTGGCAGGGATTTCGGATTTATTGTCTAAGAGCCAAGGATCTTCCAACCCGCACAACGTGGTAAAGGCTACTTTTGACGCACTCTTGAGAATGCGAAGTGCAGAATCAATCGCCAAGCAAAGAGGAGTTTCCTTAGAAAAAGTATTTAACGGTTAATCGTAGTTATAATGGCAAAGATAAAAATTACCAAAGTCCGCAGTGATATCAACCGCAATGGGAAACAGAGAAGAATCCTTGAGGCACTCGGATTGAGAAAGATGAGTCAAACTGTGGAGCAAGAAGACACGGCGGCCATCAGAGGGATGATTAATAAAGTAAAACACTTGGTTTCTGTCGAAGAAGCAAAATAAGAAGTTATGAAATTAGATAATTTAAAACCTGCAGAGGGTTCTGTTGTTTCAAATACAAAACGTGTTGGTCGAGGGGTTCCTTCAGGAAAAGGTCGAACTTCTGGCCGTGGCCATAAGGGAGCAAAATCTCGTTCCGGATATTCTAAGAAAATAGGATTTGAGGGAGGGCAAATGCCTTTGCAACGAAGAGTGCCTAAGTTTGGATTTAAGAACATCAACTACAAAGAATACAGGATCATTAACTTGGACCGGCTACAGGAATTGGCGGATCAGGGAAAAATTGCGGACTCTGTTAATTTTGATGATTTCAAAGCATTGGGAGTTGTAGGAAAGAAAGAGGAGTTGAAAGTTTTAGGGAATGGAGAGTTGAAGGCAAAGCTTACGGTTCACGCCCACAAATTTACGGCTTCTGCCAAGGCTGCTATTGAGAAAGCGGGAGGCGAAGCTATCATACTTTAAACCTATTTTTAATGAAGTTTATTGAGACCATTAAGAGCGTTTGGAAAATAGAAGAACTGAGGAATCGGATCTTACTGACCCTCGGTTTTTTGTTAGTATATCGCTTTGGAGCACAAATTGTATTGCCGGGTATTGACGCGGAGCAATTAGCAAATCTGGCCACCCAAACGGATGGTGGACTTTTAGGATTGTTAAATGCTTTTACGGGGGGTGCTTTTTCTAATGCCTCCATTTTTGCGTTGGGAATTATGCCCTACATCTCGGCTTCCATCGTTGTGCAGCTGATGGGGATTGCTGTTCCTTACCTTCAAAAACTTCAAAAAGACGGCGAGAGTGGCCGAAAAAAACTCGATCAAATTACAAGGTGGCTGACCATTGCAATTACACTGGTACAGGGTCCTGGGTATATTATTAACCTTTTTCATACCCTACCGGAGAGTGCTTTTATGATGCAGAGTCAGACCATGTTTATCACCAGTGCTGTAGTGATCTTGACTACGGGATGTATTTTTGCCATGTGGATGGGTGAGCGCATTACCGAAAACGGTGTGGGGAATGGTATTTCCTTATTGATTATGGTAGGGATTATCGCAAGGCTTCCAGCTTCCTTTATACAAGAGTTCAGCTCAAGATTCAATGAGTCTGGTGGATTGATTATGGTGCTCATTGAATTGGCGATTTGGTTTATCATTACCTTGGCTTCGGTCTATCTGGTGATGGCAATTCGAAAGATTCCTGTACAATATGCACGAAGAAGCGCTGGAGGTGGCTATGAACGCAGTGTTGGAGGTGCCCGACAATTTATTCCTTTGAAGTTGAATGCCTCAGGGGTAATGCCGATTATCTTTGCACAGGCGATTATGTTTGTCCCTGCGGCTTTAGCCGGACTTTCGGACTCGGATTGGGCCTTGTCGATGAAGACGGCCTTTGAGAACCTCTTTGGGTTCTGGTATAACCTGGTCTTTGGATTACTGGTAATTATCTTTACTTATTTCTATACAGCCGTAACGGTTCCGACCAATAAAATGGCGGATGATTTAAAGCGTAGCGGTGGTTTTATACCCGGAATCAGACCGGGAACGGACACAGACAATTTTTTGGATAAAATTATGTCTCAGATTACCTTCCCAGGTTCCATTTTCTTAGCATTGATCTCTATATTCCCGGCAATTGTTGTCAATATAGGCGTGCAAGACGGGTGGGCCTTATTCTATGGAGGTACTTCTCTACTGATTATGGTAGGGGTTGCAATTGATACGATGCAACAGGTAGATTCGTATTTGTTGAATCGACATTATGACAGTCTAATTAAGACAGGAAAAAACAGGAAAGCGGTAGCTTAACATTATGGCAAAACAAAAAGCGATAGAACAGGACGGAACGATAATTGAAGCTTTATCTAATGCGATGTTTAGAGTGGAGTTGGAGAATGGGCATGTAGTGACGGCGCACATTTCAGGTAAGATGAGAATGCATTATATTAAACTTTTACCTGGGGATAAAGTAAAATTGGAGATGAGCCCTTATGACTTGACAAAGGGGAGAATTACCTATCGTTATTAAATCGAATAAACTAAGTAGAGTTAAAGGATAATTTTATATCTTTGCACTCCCAAAAAATAGAATCTTATTTTTTTGCATTATAAAAGCTGATTAAGTATGAAAGTTAGAGCTTCAATAAAAAAACGAAGTCCCGATTGTAAAATCGTTAGAAGAAAGGGACGTTTGTACGTAATTAATAAAAAGAATCCACGATTTAAACAAAGACAAGGTTAATATGGCAAGAATAGCTGGAGTTGATATTCCCAATCATAAACGCGGTGTGATTTCTTTGACTTATATCTATGGTATAGGAAAGAGCAGAGCACAAGAGATTTTGGAAAAGGCCAAAATTGATGAGGATAAAAAAGTTGGTGAATGGACCGATGAAGAATCCGGGCGCGTTAGACAAATTATTAGTGATTATACCATTGAAGGGCAGTTGCGTTCTGAGACGCAAATGAACATTAAGCGTTTGATGGATATTGGGTGCTATAGAGGTATTCGCCATAGATCAGGATTGCCTTTGCGTGGACAACGTACCAAGAATAACTCTCGTACGCGAAAAGGTAGACGCAAAACGGTTGCAAATAAGAAAAAAGTAACGAAATAAGGAAATTGAATTATGGCTAAGTCGAATACGTCAAATAAGAAGAAAAAAATTCAGGTGGAGCCTTTTGGAGAGGCCTACATCTCTTCTTCTTTTAACAATATTATTGTTTCCTTGACCAACAAGAAGGGGGATGTTATTTCATGGTCCTCTGCCGGTAAAATGGGATTTAGAGGAAGCAAGAAGAATACGCCTTACGCTGCGCAAATGGCCGCTGAAGATGCAGGAAAAGTTGCTTTTGATGCAGGGTTGCGAAAGGTAAAGGTTTTTGTGAAGGGTCCCGGTAACGGTCGAGAGTCTGCGATCCGCAGCTTGCACAATCTGGGCGTGGAGGTTACCGAAATCATTGATGTGACACCAATCCCCCATAACGGATGTCGTCCCCCCAAGCGAAGAAGAGTATAATTTATAACAATTTGTTTAATTGGATTATCGAAGGATTGGTATGCCTTAATTCATAATCCGTAGTTTTAGAGATATGGCAAGATATATTGGACCCAAATCAAAAATTGCTCGTAAATTTGGCGAGCCCATTTACGGCGATGACAAATCTTTTGAAAAAAAGAAATACCCTCCGGGTCAACATGGAAATCAAAGAAGGAGAGGGAAGAAGTCGGAGTATGCACTCCAGCTGGAAGAGAAACAAAAAGCAAAGTATACCTATGGTATTCTAGAGCGTCAGTTTAGACGCATGTTCGAGAAGGCAAACCGCCGTAAGGGAATTACGGGGGAAATTTTGCTGCAACTCTGTGAAGGGCGCTTGGACAATATCGTATACCGTTTGGGATTGGCTCCCACTCGAAATGGAGCGCGTCAATTGGTTTCTCATAAGCACATTGTAGTGAACGGAGAAATCGTCAATATCCCTTCTTATCAGGTGGATGTAAATGATGTGATTGGGGTACGTGAAAAATCAAAATCCCTTTTAGTGATCCAAAGTTCTTTAGAGCGATCTACACCTGTTCTTGAATGGCTTTCTTGGAATGCAGAAAAAATGGAAGGAACGGTGGTTGCTGTTCCACAACGTGAACAAATCCACGAAAACATTAATACACAATTAATTGTAGAGTTATATTCTAAATAATCCTTACAGAGCGTATTGAACTATGGCAATATTAAATTTTCAAAGACCTGACAAGGTTGTAATGATAGAATCGTCGGAAACCGAAGGAAAGTTTGAGTTCCGACCTTTAGAACCGGGTTTTGGTCTGACAGTTGGTAACGCCTTGAGAAGAGTTCTTTTATCTTCTTTGGAGGGTTTTGCAATCACTTCTGTCCGTATCGAAGGAGTGGAGCATGAATTTTCTACGATTGCAGGCGTGGTGGAGGATGTGACTGAGATCATCTTGAACCTGAAACAGGTTCGTTTCAAGCAGCAAATTGAGGAAGTGGATAATGAGACGGTTACTGTTTCCTTTTCTGGAAAGGAAAAAATGCTTGCTGGCGATTTGCAAAAGTTTAT
The DNA here is from genome assembly GCA_021793535.1 of Bacteroidota bacterium. Lineage (GTDB taxonomy): Bacteria > Bacteroidota > Bacteroidia > Flavobacteriales > Flavobacteriaceae > JAJYSO01. The sequence goes on from JAJYSO010000062.1 coordinate 6,411, forward strand.
TTCCGGTTTTCAAGTATTGAATCCGGATTTGGTACTTTGCCACCTGGATAAAAAAGTAAAAATCAATATGGAATTGACCATTGACAAAGGTCGTGGTTATGTTCCTGCTGAAGAAAATAAGAAGGCGGATGTGGCTTTGGGAACGATTTTTATCGACTCCATTTACACCCCGATCAAAAACGTAAAATACGGTATTGAAGACTACCGTGTAGGGCAAAAGACGGATTACGAGAAATTGGTTTTTGAGATCTTAACCGATGGTAGTGTTCATCCGCAAGACGCTTTAACGGAGGCCGCCAAAATTTTGATTCAACATTTTATGTTGTTCTCTGACGAAAGGATTACCCTTGAGGACGATGAGAAGTCGCATATTGAAACCTATGATGAAGAATCGCTTCATATGCGTCAACTGCTGAAGACCAATTTGGTTGATTTGGATCTTTCGGTGCGTGCGTTGAATTGCTTGAAAGCTGCCGAAGTGAACAATTTAGGCGAATTGGTAGCTCATCAAAAGAGCGACTTGATGAAATTTAGAAATTTTGGAAAAAAATCTTTAAGCGAACTGGAAGAGTTGGTTGAAGGGAAAGGTTTGGAATTTGGAATGGACCTTTCCAAGTATAATTTGGATAAGGATTAATCCCGATCAATAATTTGAGCTTCCCTTGCTTTTAAAAGACAAAGAATAAAATGAGACACGGTAAAAAAACAGTACATCTATCAAGAACTTCTGCACATCGCAAATCCATGTTTGCTAACATGGCAAGTTCTTTAATCGAACATAAACGTATCAACACTACAGTGGCAAAAGCAAAAGCACTAAGAGGCTTTGTTGAGCCTTTGATCACTAAGTCAAAGGAAGACACCACCCATAACAGGCGGTTGGTTTTTGCCAAACTTCGAAACAAGCAAGCGGTTTCTGAATTGTTTAGAGAAGTCGCTCCCAAAGTAGGGGATCGACCCGGAGGATATACCCGCATCATTAAATTGGGGAACCGATTGGGTGATAATGCGGATATGGCGATGATCGAACTGGTTGATTTCAACGAAGTGTACGACTTGAATGAAGGGGGTAAGAAATCTACCCGACGTAGCCGAAGCCGAAGAGGCGGAAAGAAGAGTCAACCTGTAGCTACAAAAGATAAAAGCACTGAAACAAAAGCCAAATCAGAAGAAGAGTAGAAGCTGATCGTTTTTTGTAGAAGAAAATAGAAGGATAAATGAGGAATCATTTATCCTTTTTTATTTCTGGATAGGGGAATCTAAAAAAATTAAATACATTTGAAAGCAATTGATATGCGTAATATGAGGTTTAGAGATTTTTGGATGGGGATAGGACTGTGTTTCCTATTGTTTTCCTGCATAGAAAAGCGAGCTTCGGATTCAGGATTATCCCCTATAGAGCCCTACCACTATGTTTCCACCAAGAAGCTGGT
>JAJYSO010000063.1 GCA_021793535.1 Bacteroidota bacterium
CCGATCTCTGTTTGGCTAAGAGCTCCTCATCGGTCTCTACGTGATCTTCATCGGGAACGCAGCAGTCCACTGGGCAAACAGCGGCACATTGGGGTTCTTCATGGAAACCCATACATTCCGTGCATTTGTCGGGAACTATATAATAAAACTCGTCACTAATGGGGTTTTGCTCCTGATCCGCATCTACCTCTTTTCCGTTAGGGTAAACCACATTTCCTCTCAATTCTGTTCCCTCGCTATAGCGCCAGGGGTCCATACCTTCGTAAATCGCATTGTTTGGACATTCCGGCTCACAAGCACCACAATTGATACATTCATCTGTTATTATAATCGCCATTTCAAAAGGTTTTTAATTTCATGCTCCACCAACAAAAAGTCACCTGTATTCTTAGGATAAGAAAATATACATCGGTGGATTTCCTTAACTTTGTACAAAGTTATATGCAATCTTACTGATAACAAAATAGAATGACTTTAAATAAGCCTTTGCAAGCCCTCTCACAGCTCGGAAGTTTTTTACAGCTGTACTCCTCCTTCCCTCAACACCTCTCAGGCTTTGAAAAAGAGCAGGCCAAACAACTAGACTTGGCCCTCTCCCAATCATTGCTTCACAACAGCTGGTACACCAAAGAGGACATTCTTTGGACTCTGAAACAATGGGGGAAGACGCTTCAAGCACTGGGCATCCAGAGAGATATTGTTCAAGCCTCCCCTTGTAAAACGATTGCACTCATTTCCAATGAACATCCTCCTTTAGCACAATTGCATGACCTACTCTGTATCTTATTATCCGGCCACAAAGCATTGATCAAACACGATGTTCGGAAAAATCCATTACTCCCAGCCTTGGCTGATTTTCTGATCTCCACTCCATCTTTTCCCAAAGAATGTGTCGAATTTACAGATCAAAAACTACCCCCTTTTGATGCAGCCATTGTCTCTGGAGTCAAAAACGGAGGGTATTTTGAATCCTACCTCGATCAAAAACCTCATCTGATACGCACGCCCAAAGCATCCATCGCCGTCCTATCGGGAGAAGAATCCAAAAAGGAATTTCAGCAACTCGGAAAAGATCTTTTTCGGTATTACGGAATGGGGTCCCATAGTGTATCAAAATTGCTCGTACCCAAAAACTATGACTTCTCTTCCTTTTTCGATGGCATTTACCAGTGGAACCCTATTCTTCAATTTCACAAATATGCCAATAATTACGATTACAATAAAGCGGTATACCTCATGAGCGATTTCAAGATTTTGGATAATGGTTTTTTAGTTTTAAAAGAAGACCCTCATTTTCAATCTCCCATAGCCTGTCTTTTCTATGAATACTACCAATCTCCCGAGCACCTTAATGCGCTATTGACCAAGAATAAAGAAAAGATTCAGAAGACCGTCTCAAAAAATGGAGAATGGGGCACTTCCTTTGGAGAAGCCTGGCTTCCAAAACTGAATACTCATCCCAAAAAGAACGATACCTTGGCCTTCCTCTCCTCCCTGCTTTAATTCTGGTAAGGAGCTGAATAATCATCAAGAGAATCTCTATCTCCATCAAGATTCCATACTAAAATTTTATCTTTGACCTCCTAAACCTACAACACCAGATTTCGCACTCATGAAAAAATATAATTTTAATGCCGGCCCTAGCATCCTTTCCACTGAAATCCTAAAGGAAGCGGCCAAAGCAGTCCAAAATCTGGAAGGTTCCGGCCTTTCTATTTTGGAAATTTCGCATCGAAGCCCGGCATTTACAGCAATTATTCAAGAAGCTCAGGAACTCGTACTGGAATTAACGGGATTACAAGGCAAAGGATATCGAGTATTGTTTCTTCAAGGTGGCGCTAGTTTACAATTTCTGATGGTCGCGCAAAACCTGATGCATACAAAAGCAGCCTACCTCAACACCGGACGTTGGTCGAGTAGTGCCATGCAAGAAGCACAGCTTTTTGGAGAAGTGATCGAGGTGGCCTCTTCAGCTGATAAAAATTTTACTTATATCCCAACAGATTATTCCATTGCTGAGGATATTGATTATTTTCATTGTACCAGTAACAATACGGTGGCCGGGACGCAAATCAAGGAGTTTCCAACACTACAGTCTCCTTTGGTTTGCGACATGAGCAGTGACATTTTTTCCAGAGTGTTGGATTATTCCAAATTTGGGTTGATCTATGCAGGGGCACAAAAGAACTTAGGGCCTGCCGGAACAACCTTGGTGATGATCAAGGAATCCATTCTGGGAGAAGTCAATCGCCAAATCCCAACCATGTTGGACTACAAAACCCACTTGGCGAAAAACAGCGTTTTCAACACCCCTTCGGTATATGCCATTTATGTCTCTTTATTAACCCTTCGAGCACTTAAAGAACAAGGCGGAATTGCCGCCATTGAAGAGAAAAATAAGAAAAAAGCTACCCTCTTTTACCAAGCACTTGATGCTCTTCCCGCTTTCGAAGGAATTGTAGAAGCTGCCGCACGATCACTGATGAACATCACTTTTAAGTTAACGGATTCTTCTCGCCAAGAAGAATTTGATACCACTTGGCAAAAAGCAGGTTTTGTCGGCCTAAAAGGACATCGAAGTGTCGGAGGCTACAGGGCCTCTCTCTACAATGCACAGCCTCTTGAAAACGTCGAAAGATTAATCGATTTATTAAACAAATTTTAAGCTATCCCTATGAAAATTCTAGCCAATGACGGAATCTCAGCGTCGGGCATCCAAAAACTGGAAGAAGCCGGTTACCAAGTAATTCTGACCAAAGTTGCCCAAGAACAATTGGCAAATTACATTCAAGAAAAAGAGATTTCCATTCTTCTTGTTCGAAGTGCTACAAAAGTAAAAAAAGATATCTTGGAAGCATGTCCTGGGCTTCGACTCATCGGTCGTGCAGGGGTAGGTTTGGACAATATAGATACGGCCTATGCTGCTCAGAAAAAAATCAAAGTGATCAACACCCCCAGCGCTTCTTCAAGAAGCGTAGCGGAGCTCGTTCTTGCCCATCTTTTTACCGGGGTACGCCATCTACAAAAGGCCAACCGAGAAATGCCCTTAGAAGGGGAATCCCATTTTAAACAGCTGAAAAAGGCCTTTGTCGGACGAGAGTTATATGGAAAAACACTCGGAATTATCGGTTTTGGAAATATTGGAAGAGAAGTAGCCAAGCTCGCATTGGGAATAGGAATGAACGTCATAGCGAACGACCTCTCTCTTTTGGACAAAGCCGAGGAAACTCTTCCTATTGCTTTAGCCTTTCCTGACGGACAACATCTCACGCTGCAAATCACTCTTACTTCCAAGGAAGATCTACTCCAACAGGCCGATTTTATAAGTATACACGTTCCCAGTCAAAAAGATTATGTAATCGGCGCTCCAGAATTTGAGTTGATGAAAAAGACAGCCGGATTAATTAACACAGCTCGTGGTGGAGTGGTGGATGAAGAAGCATTGGACAAAGCATTGAGAGCACATAAGCTCGCCTTTGCCGCGCTGGATGTCTTTAAAGAAGAGCCCCATCCCCCAATAAAACTTTTGATGAACCCAGACATTTCACTCAGCCCCCATATTGGCGGAGCGACAGAAGAAGCACAAGAACGCATAGGCCTCGAACTCGCTCAACAAATCATTGCAACATTTGGGAACCAAAATTGATGGTCAAGGAGTGGTCCCTTGTAAAAAATACGTAAACCTGTAAATACTAAAAAATATGGAGTGGTATCTCAAAGCAATACGACAATATGGTGATTTCAGTACCCGGGCACGCCGCAAGGAATACTGGAACTTTTTTATTTTTAACCTCTTGTTCGGTTTAGCGGCTTTGTTACTGGACAATGCCTTAGGATTGAATTATCAAGGGGCGGAATACGGGCCCATTTATATCGTATACAGTTTTGGAATGCTTATCCCCGGCATAGCTGTGGTGGTTCGCAGATTACACGATACCGGGAGAAGCGGATGGATGTTATTGATTGCTTTAATCCCTTTTATAGGTGCCATTTGGCTATTGGTTTTACTGGCAACCGATAGTCAGCCCCAAGAAAATAAATACGGGCCAAATCCCAAAGAAATCGACCTCCAATCTTGACCCTCTCCTCGCATCTTTTCAAGGCTTTAAAATAGATACGAAAAACAAAAGATTAAGCGGGTCTTTTAGTCCTTACCAAGTATAAAATCACAAAAAGTGAAACCAATAAACACATTGCTACAAATTGATGCGCTTGGGCCAAAGTCTCATAAATCCCAAACTTTCCCTTGACGATATGAGGGGAAGAAATCACCGTAAAAACACCCAACAAAAGTTGAATACATACTAAAATAACAGGCCAGATCGCTGTCTTTTTCAAGAGAGAAGCACCTTGACTTTGGGCTTCTTTAAACAACTTATAGCATCCGTAAAGTAATAAGATAACAAGCAAGTAGGCCAGCGCCCGGTGCACAAACTGGACGGCAATGGGATGGTTGATCCAGCTGTACTCCAACAGCTTGGTCGGAATCCATCTCCCATTCATGGTGGGCCATGTCGGTGCCGCTAACGCAGCATGCAAACCGGACATAAAAGCCCCATAAAAAAGTTGAATACTCAGCAAAAACGTCAATCCCACAAAAAATAATTTTTGCTTTTTCTCATAGACGATCTCCTGTTTTGGAATCAATAATTTCAAAGCGAACCATAAGGTGTAACAGAGCAAGACCAAGGCCGAAATAAAATGGATGGCAAGCCTAATATGGCTTACATATAACAAGCTGGATTCATTAAGCCCACTGCTTACCATAAACCAACCAATAAACCCTTGAAGCCCTCCAAGGATAAAAAGAATAATCAACGGCAAAATCATCTCCTTTAAGAAGTATTTTTTAATTAAAAAATAAATAAAGGGGATGGCGAATACCACACCTAGAGAACGGGCCCATACCCGATGGAACCATTCCCAATAAAATATAAATTTAAAATCGGAAAGGGTAAAATGATTATTGACATATTTATACTGAGCAATCTGTTGATAATTTTCAAAGGCTGCCTCCCACTGCGCATCATTTAAAGGCGGAATCGAGCCCATAATCGGAGCCCATTCTGTAATGGACAACCCAGAGCCGGTCAACCGGGTTATCCCTCCTAGAACCACCTGAATCATAATCATAAAGACACCAACCAAAAGCCAAATTGCTACAGCTCTTTTTTTGCGAGAATCATGTACGACTTTCAATATTACAGTATTTTGAGAGACAAATATAACCAAGAATTACAGGGAAGACTCCTTATTTCAAAAGAAGTACAAAAAGTTTTCGACCGCTGTCGTTCGCAGCAAAAGCAATACGCTAAATTTCGCTATTGACCGGTAGATCTGCCTTGGCCATTTTCTTTGAGTAAGCAATAGATTCATTATCTTCGTCAAAAGAAAACTTATGTCCTATAAAAACTTTATTGTCAGTGGAGCCACTGGAAATCTGGGCCAAGCCGTCGTCCAAGCTTTTTTAAAAGAAGGACACCAGGTTATTGGACTGGTCCACCACCGCAAAGGGGAAAAGCCTCAGGTTGAAGGTTATCAGGAAGTCGAAATGGACTTAACCCAAGAAGACAAAGTAAAGCAGGTTACCGCTGCTCTTCTTGAAAAATACAAGCAGATCGATGGGGTAATTTTGACTGCAGGAGGGTTTAAAGCGGGAACACTAGCCCACACCTCAGTCCGTGATCTGGAGGTTCAGTATCGCTTAAATTTTATTACGGCCTATACCCTTGTACAGGCTTTATTGCCTCATTTTAAAGAAAAGCAGCAGGGGAAATTCTTCTTTATCGGTTCAATCCCCGGACGAGATACTACAAAAGGGAAAGGAGCAGTAGCCTATAGTCTGGCAAAGTCACAGCTTTTTCAACTTGCCAACATCATTAATGCAGCGTACAAACACCAATCCATAAAGGCATATGTGGTGGTCCCCAGTACCATCGACACTCCGCAAAACCGAAAGGCAGTTCCCGATGCTGATTTTAGTAAATGGGAAAAACCAGCCCACATTGCGAAAATTATTCTCCATTATTCCCAAAATCCAGAGGAGCAGAAGACTACTCTTATTGTTCAAGAGGAACGGTAAGCCTCAAGTATTTTCTTAGGAAGAGAAACCTTTTAAACCTTGTCGAGTAAATTACTTGTTGTATTTTTGTGAAACTTTAGTCTTTAAAAGAAAACCAAACCTTATGAAAACATATGATGTTGCCGTCATCGGTTCAGGTCCCGGCGGATATGTCGCAGCCATCCGGTGTGCTCAGCTCGGGATGAAAACCGCAATTATTGAAAAATATTCAACTATGGGAGGAACTTGTCTCAATGTAGGCTGTATTCCCTCAAAAGCGCTCTTGGATTCTTCACACCATTACGAAGACACTTTAAACCATCTAGAAGAACACGGTATCGAAGTGCCCAAAGGGGTGAAATTGAATATAAAAAAGATGATGGAACGCAAAGGTTCCGTAGTGGAGCAAACGACAAAAGGGATCGAATTCTTGATGGGTAAAAACAAAGTGGACACCTATCAGGGTCTGGGTTCTTTTGAAGATCAAACACACCTGAAAATCACCCCAGAAAAAGGAGATGCCCAAATCATCGAGGCCAAAAAGATCATCATCGCAACTGGTAGTAAACCCTCTAGCTTGCCCTTTATCAAAATCGATAAAAAAAGCATCATTACCTCTACCGAGTTATTGAGCCTCAACAAAGTACCTGAGCACTTATTGGTGATTGGTGGCGGAGTTATCGGACTAGAGCTCGGGCAAGTATACAAACGCCTAGGTGCACAAGTCACGGTAATTGAGTACATGGACCGCATTATTCCAACTATGGATGCCGATCAAAGCAAAGAATTGCGCAAGGTCCTTAAAAAACAAGGAGTTGAATTTGCACTTTCCCACAAGGTGAAATCCGTAGAGAAAAAAGGAAAAGAAGTCATCGTAAAAGCGGATGACAAAAAAGGAAAAGAAATAGAGTTCAAAGGAGATTATTGCTTGGTCTCTGTAGGACGACGCCCCTATACGGAGGGATTGAATCTCGATAAAGTTGGAGTAAACGTAACCGAGAGAGGACAGATAGAAGTCAATGACAAATTGCAAACCAACATAGAAAACATTTATGCTATTGGCGATGTGATCAAAGGAGCGATGCTGGCACACAAAGCCTCTGAAGAAGGAGTGTTTGTGGCAGAAGTCATGGCAGGTCAAAAACCGCATATCAACTATAACTTGATTCCTGGAGTAGTCTATACATGGCCCGAAGTAGCTTCAGTAGGGAAAACGGAAGCCCAGCTAAAAGAAGAAAAAATAGAGTTCAAAACGGGAAAATTCCCAATGCGTGCTTTAGGCCGATCTAGAGCCAGTGGAGATATTGACGGCTTTGTCAAAATCTTAGCGGATAAAAAGACCGACGAAATTTTAGGGGCTCACATGGTCGGAGCCCGTGCAGCGGATATGATTGCCGAATTGGTGGTGGCCATGGAATATCGTGCCAGCGCTGAAGATATCGCTATCATCAGTCACGCCCATCCCACCTATACAGAAGCAATTAAAGAAGCTGCCTTGGACGCAACTGAGGGTCGCCCCATTCATGTGTAGAATAAGCGCAGCAGAAAATCATTATTTTAAGAAGTCCCGTTCTTTTCCTCAGAACGGGATTTTCTATTTTACTGATTATCAAAGTCCTATATATAAGAGTGATTTTATGGCACGCAATTTGAATTTCATAAGGTACATTGGGACACCAGCGGTAGCCCCTTGTGGATACTCTGTAGAGATAGGCAGTCGGTCCATACCTCCT
>JAJYSO010000064.1 GCA_021793535.1 Bacteroidota bacterium
CATTTCACTCTATGCTTCTCCCTTTTAGTTTTTCTCTATTTTGAATCAACACAACATCTAAAAACCCCTTCTCCTCCATCAAAAAGACCTCTAAAACATTCTAGATAATTTATCTTTTATATAATCGATAATATTGATTAATAGTCAGTTATATTTATATAATTAAATTAATACTTTAACTACTAAAATTAAAATAATCCCCCCTATAAAACAGGGGTGATAATTCCATTTCGAATCGTATTTTTGAAACATGAAAAGGAACATATATCTTTCTTTGACATTGCCACTACAGTTTATAGTGCTCAACCTATTGTCAAATTATCCAGATGTTATTGAAAAAATATACAGCCTAAACCTTTATCAAATTCTGGCCGCATTGGAGCAATTTGCCTTTGGTTGGCTGCCCTTTTCATTTGGAGATATTCTTTATATTGTGTTGATTATCCTTATTTTACGATGGATATACAGGATCATCCGAACAAGGTTTAGCGCTCCCTTAAAGCGCCTATTGCAGGTTTTTTCAACAGCCTCAATCTTTTATTTTTTGTTTCATCTTCTATGGGGGTTAAATTATTACCGTCCTCCTCTTCATCAAAGTTTACATTTAAAAGCCTCCTATACGACCGAAGAGCTATATCAACTCACCACCGTTTTAGTCGAACAAACCAATGCTTTGCAAGTACAGTTAACCGGAGATAAAGCGAATAAAGTTCCCTTTGATTTTACAACATCCGAGCTTAATTATGAAGCACGTATTGGGTATGATAATGTGTTTGTTAAATATCCTTACCTACACTTTAAGTTTAATAGGTCGAAAAAATCTATATTTAGCTTACCCTTGTCTTATATGGGCTTTAGCGGGTACCTAAATCCCTTAACCAATGAAGCCCAATACAACGCAAAGATGCCTTGGTTCAGCTTGCCCACTACCATCACTCACGAGATGGGGCATCAGCTTGGATTTGCCAAAGAAAATGAAGCCAACTTTATGGCTGTTTTGGCTACCATCGAGCACCCCAACCCCTATTTTAATTTTGCCGGACATGCTTTTGCATTGCAATATTGCCTTTCAGATTTGCGTAAAAGAGCTCCAGAAATCGCTCAACAACTCCTTGATAAAATCAATCCCGGCGTTCTAAAAAATTACCGCGAGGTCAATACCTTCTGGGAAGCTTATAAAAACCCACTGGAACCCGGTTTTAAATTCTTTTACAATAACTACCTCAAAATAAATAATCAACCAGATGGAATGAAGAGTTATAGCTACGTTGTCGCACTTTTAGTCAATTATTACCAAAATGAAAACGCGCTATAAAGCCTGCTTGCCTTTTTACAATGGATCATGGAAGAGGGTGTATAGCTCTTGGACTCAAATGTTAGATGATCCTCTGAAGTGAACTCCCTACCCCGCAGAGCCGATGAATGGACATAAAGGGTCGCAGGCTCACCTCATGGTAATGCCACACCATGTTTTTGTTTTTTATCCGACTGCACCCCACAACCAGAGAGTAGGTTTATACCTTACTTTTACTCCATTCTTTGCTGCATTTATGTCCCTTTAGTGAATTACACGACAAGACTCCCAAGTCCACACTCTTGTAGAAAGTATAAAAACCCCATGGGCCTGAAAGGGCAATACCCGTAGATAAGAGCCAAAATTTTGGGATCTACTACCGATAATTTGATTCTTTTTGTTCCAAAAGAGATCCATTGGCTTTATATTGCCATCATGAAAAAAATTATTTCCAGTCCTCAGAACAGTCTTGTAAAAAATGTATTGCATTTACAAGAGAAGTCCAGGAACAGACGCCGAGAAGGAAAGTTTGTAGTGGAGGGCATTCGCGAATTAAAACTAGCCTTATTAGCGCATTATCGAATCCAACAGCTTTTTTACTGTCCCGATCTTATCGAAGAAAAAAACTTGCACTTTATACAGGAACACCACTCAAATGCCATTGTAGTTACCGAAGAAGTCTACAGAAAAATCGCTTACCGGTCCAGTACGGAGGGAGCCGTAGCGATTCTGAAAAGCAAATCTCATGATTTAAAACAGATCACTCTACCCAAAGCCCCTTTTATCTTGGTAGCGGAAGCTCCAGAAAAACCTGGAAATATTGGTGCCTTACTTCGTACGGCTGATGCAGCCGGAGTGGATGCCGTAATGATCGCCAATCCCAAAACAGATATGTACAATCCAAATATCATTCGATCCAGTGTCGGTGGTGTTTTTACCAACCAGATTGCTACAGGGACGACCACAGAAATTATTAAATTTCTCAAAGAAAATCATATCAAAATCTTTTGTGCCACCCTACAGTCCGCTAATGCATATACCGCCGAAAATTACAAAGGGCCAACGGCTATAGTAGTGGGGACAGAAGCTGTTGGACTCAGCTCAGAATGGAGAGAAAGCTCCACCCAGAACATTATCATCCCGATGAATGGCGCCATTGACTCCATGAACGTCTCGGTCTCCGCAGGCATCCTGTTATTCGAGGTCAGAAAACAGCGTGAATCTCACTAAAAATTACCACGACCCCTTGTGCTCAGGTACGCCTCGAATGACCGGAATCATCAGCGCAAAAAACACTGCCACTCCGAGGTAAATGTACGATTGCGTTTCTCCCGGATGAGAGGAACTTGCGATAATAGCTGTCGCAATAGCAATACTGATAATGGCTCCCAATTGAATACATAAAGAACGTAAAGCTGCAATTGTGGCCGATTCTTTTGGGGCCAGTTGCAGACCAGCATTCCGAGCCGGTGGACTGATGGTCCCCATACCACAGCCAATCAGAAAGGTGGCTCCCATCATCCAATAATAGGGAGTTATTGAAAACACGGGATCAAACGCCAACAGAATAGTTCCCAAGATCACAAGAACACTTCCTACATACAGTGGAGGGCGATATCCCGTCCTGCGCAAAAGTAGGGTAACTAGTGTAGATAAAAAAACAGAAGCGATTCCCTGGGAAATCAACAGTACAGAGGCATCCATTGCATTTAAACCATATAGGTTTGCCGCATATAAGGGGACTAAGGCGATCACCCCTTGGGTCATTCCTGTATATAGAAGGTTCAAAAAGTTGACCTGTCCAAATCCTTTACCATAAACAAATAGCGGGGCTATAAATGGTTTGGAAACACGGTTAATATGCCGAATAAAACAGCCAAAACAAATAGAAGACAAAAGCAACAGGAGCAGAAAAAAAGGTGATCCAATAGAGGTCTCCTCTTCTCCTAAGTAAGCCACTGCGAACATTGCTGATAAGATACCCAACCCCATCCAAATCAAGCCGGTGATATCCATTTTTGATCGCGCCTGTTTGGTAAATGTATCTTTGGGAATAAAGATAAAAGACATTAGGATAACAAGCAGCCCTAAAGGTACATTTACAAAAAAAATCCATGGCCAACTCCAGTAGGTTACAATAAGCCCACCGAATATGGGGCCGATCATTACCCCTATGGGAAAAATACTTCCAAACAAACTCACCGCCCGATCCCGAGCACTGCCAAAATGATCCACTATAATGGCCGTAACAGAAGGGGTTATACCTGCTGCTCCTATAGCCTGAACTACCCGTAAAACAATGAGGCTCTCGATTTGATGGGTGAACCCACACCCTAAGGAGGCCATAGTAAATAAGGAGATGGACCCTATAAATATTCTACGAGAGCCATATATATCCCCTAATTTTGCACTGAGTGGCAACATCAGAACGAACCCAAAGGAATAGGCCGTCATCACCCATCCTATCCAATTTACGGTTGCGTGAAGTTCTTTTTGTAAAGTGTCTAATGCCGTAGCCACAATCGTAGTGTCCACTGTGGTCATCAACAGCGAAATTGCAACGACAATAAAAACCACTACCCTGTTCAAACCGGGCTCTTCTTGCACATCATCATCCAAATGCGGTGCCGCTTCTATTCCGTTTTTTGCTATTGAATTTTTGGCCGATGTACAGATTTTCTTCGTAATAATTTATTTTTTACGCAAAAATAGGACACAAAACATCCCTATTCGATTCTTTTATGAATTCTTTCATAACTTTCATCTAAACCCCATAAAAGAATCCTTTCCATTTTTAGACGGAGGCTCATGCCTTTTAAAAAAGTAAAAACTGCCTCCGTTGGTACGAGACAGTCTTTACGTATTAACTAGCCTTAAAAGGTGTATTTACTCGCAACGGGAAGAACCACAATTCTTACAGATTAAACAACCTTCCTGATAAACCACTTGATCAGAGCCGCAATTCATACAGGTACTCTTAGCCTGTGTCCCATCTGCAATGTAGGGCTTCAAAGCACGAACTACTCCGTTTTTCCAGGTATTGATGGAGCGACTATCCAATTGCAAGCTGTTGATCAAATCCACAACTTTATCAATCGGCATTCCATGACGCATTGTTCCTGAGATTAATTTGGCATAATTCCAATATTCTGGATCGAACTTTTGAGAAAGGCCTTCAATAGTCGTCTTGTAACCTCTTTTGTTTTCAAATTGGAAATCATATCGCGAATTCCCGTTCTCATCTCTATTTTTAATAATCAATCCCTCCTGGACCCAACGAGGTAGTGAAATACCATACTCATCATCTGCCAAACCGGTAAAAATCTCATAGGGCCTATCGTCTATAATTCCTACAAAAGCAATCCATTTTTCCTTGTTATTTTGAAAACGTAAAATTTCTGCCTTGAGTGTTTGAGGACGCTTTGTAGGAAATCCTAAAGCGGGGTTTTCCTCTTTGTCACCTCCTGAATCGGCAATCAAAACTCCCGATCTCGAGCCATCTCTATATACGGTTACGCCTTTGCAACCAGATTTCCATGCCTCAATATAAAGCCGCCCCACAAGTTCCTCATCCACATCATTGGGCAAATTGATGGTCACGCTAATTGAGTGATCTACCCATTTTTGGATGGCTCCTTGCATATGTACTTTGCTCAGCCAGTCCACATCATTTGAGGTCGCTTTGTAATAAGGAGAATTTTTAATGAGTTGATCCAACTCCTCTTGACCATAATTTTTTTCCACATCATAGCCTTTCATTTTCATCCATTCCTTGAACCGGTGGTGGAATACGTTGTATTCCTCCCACGAATCTCCAACTTCATCAACAAAATCAACTCGGGCATTTTTATCATTTGGATTGACTTTCCTTCGACGTTTATAAACCGGTAAGAAGACAGGCTCTATTCCCGATGTAGTTTGGGTCATCAGACTCGTTGTTCCGGTCGGGGCAATGGTCAACAACGCAATATTACGGCGTCCGTATTCCAGCATGTCAAAGTATAATTTCTCATCTTGATCCTTTAAACGCAAAATAAACGGATTTTCTTTCTCCCGATCAGAATCATATATGGGAAAAGCCCCACGCTCTTTAGCGGTATGAACAGAGCCTCTATAAACCGCAAGTGCTAAGGTGCGATGAACCTCTTCGGAAAAAGCATTTCCTTCTTTTGAACCGTAACGAATTCCCAGCGCAGCCAACATATCACCTTCAGCGGTGATGCCTATACCGGTTCGACGGCCTTCTTCGGCTTTCGTTTTGATCTTTTCCCAAAGGTTCTTCTCTGTCCTTTTAATCTCGTCAGACTCTGGGTCTCTTGCTATTTTATCAAGGATGGCGTCTATTTTTTCCAATTCAAGATCAATGATATCATCCATAATTCGCTGCGCATATCCTGCATGCTCCTTAAAAAGGTCAAAATCGAAGCTCGCTTTCTCCGTAAAAGCATCGCGGACATATGACAAAAGATTTATTGCTAATAAACGGCAAGAATCATACGGACAAAGGGGGATCTCTCCACAAGGATTGGTCGAAACAGTCTCATATCCTAAATCTGCATAGCAATCCGGCACAGATTCTCTTTTGATCGTATCCCAAAACAATATTCCAGGTTCTGCAGACTTCCATGCGTTATGTACAATTTTATTCCACAAACGCTCGGCTTCAATCTCCTTTGTCACCTTTGGATTTTCGCTAAAAATGGGATACCGTTGTTTATAGGTGGCTTTTTTTTCAACAGCCCGCATAAAAGCGTCATCAATACGTACTGATACATTAGCCCCCGTTACCTTCCCTTGCTCCATTTTTGCATCAATAAAGTCTTCTGAATCAGGGTGGTTAATCGAAACGGATAACATCAATGCCCCTCTTCTGCCATCTTGGGCAACCTCTCGGGTAGAATTGGAATAACGCTCCATAAAAGGCACCAGCCCCGTAGAAGTCAACGCAGAATTTTTTACTGCACTTCCTTTTGGTCGGATATAAGAAAGGTCGTGCCCAACCCCTCCTCTTCTTTTCATCAATTGGATCTGCTCTTCATCTACCTTTAGAATGCCACCGTAGGAATCTGAATTTCCCCCATGGCCGATCACAAAACAATTAGATAAAGAAGAGACTTGAAACGTATTTCCAATACCGGTCATAGGGCCACCTTGCGGAACGATGTATTTAAAATCTTTTATCAGCTTATAAAGCGTTTCCAGTGACAATGGATTCGGGTATTTACTTTCTATTCGAAAAAGTTCTTTTGCCATCCTACGATGCATATCATCCGGCGTTTTCTCATAAATATTCCCTTCTGAATCCTTTAAAGCATACTTATTCACCCATACCTGTGCGGCTAAATCATCCCCTTTAAAATAGGCTAAAGATGCCTCATAGGCCTCCTCATTCGTATATATTTTCCTCTCAGTTTTTAGCGCTGCCTTCATTTTCTATCAATTTTTAAAATTATTGTGTCCCACAAAATTAATTAAATTTCAAAGTTCATTTCTCTTGTTCGGTAAAAGTTATCAAGATGATTTTGTAAATAACTTTACCTCAATAAATTACACTTTATTATTTTGGTAATTGTGG
Source organism: Bacteroidota bacterium (assembly GCA_021793535.1). Classification (GTDB taxonomy): domain Bacteria; phylum Bacteroidota; class Bacteroidia; order Flavobacteriales; family Flavobacteriaceae; genus JAJYSO01. The sequence continues at coordinate 6,870 of JAJYSO010000064.1, forward strand.
TAATTTTTTATTATTTTATTTAATCTTTTCATTTTATAAATTTGCAGATCATCCACTGCGGTAACTCGTCAGTCTGTATTGAACGATTGATGAACTTAACGCCCAAAGCTAACGTCTTATGAAAATTTATACTCGTACAGGAGATCGAGGCCAAACTTCTTTATTTGGAGGAACACGCGTTTCCAAACACCACATCCGAATAGAAGTCTTCGGCACCATTGATGAACTCAATGCACATTTGGGACTTTTAAGAAGTATGGACATCCTCTCGCTTTATCAAGAAATACTTGTTCAAATTCAACAGGACCTATTCAGAATCGGATCTGAGCTTGCCTTAGAGCCAGAAAAGGCTCTTCTAAAAAACGGAAAAGAACGCTTGCGTATCTCAAAAATAAGAACTCGACAAGTGGAAGCCCTTGAGCAATGGATTGATCAAATGACCCAAGAGTTACCTCCCCTTAAAAACTTCATTATCCCCGGAGGTCATCCAGCAGTAGCCGAGTGCCACATTGCCAGAACAGTCTGTAGACGGGCTGAACGAAAGGCTACCCTTCTCTACGAGCAGACCCCCTTTAACGACAGCTTATTACAATACCTCAACCGCCTCTCCGATTTGCTGTTCACCCTAGCCCGTATCATTTCAAGTACACATCAAGTAGAGGAGATCCCCGTAATTATGATCCGTGAATGAGGCTCTTTACTCGCTCTATCCAAAAATGCCCCCAATCCGGTATCCTCATTTATTTAATGTTCATTTTATCGGCAAAATAGTCACAAAAATCACGCATGGTGTCGGTCATTTTCTGATCATCTGTAGCCCGTAAGAACGTATCACTCATGGAAACCAACGTCTGATAAAAAAAAAGTTTTCA